>VGOE01000002.1 GCA_016876035.1 Chloroflexota bacterium | reverse complement strand
GGGAACTGCGTAGCAAACAGGCCAGTGAAGCCTTGACGGGACAGACTAAATGAGGTACTTTTTGGTTACCTACCACTGGCGGATTTTAAGCCGTCCCTAGGTGGCCCCTTTTAAGTGTCCGGTGACACTTCGACTGCGTTCGGCTGTATGGCTATCTGTTGGCTTTATCTCACATACTTGCAGCGCAAGCTTATGTCTGAGAATCTGTCTCGCCTAGGTACTTCTCCACCTTGGCCAGCAACTCCTTGGGCCTGACAGGCTTTCTAATGTATTCAGACACTTCGAAGGGAAAGGGTTGCCCAAGTGGATCAGAGAAGCTGGTGAGTGCCAGGACAGGGATCTTGGAAAGCGATTGATCCTTTCCGAATTCCTCGGCAACTAGGAACCCATCCTTTACTGGCATCATTATGTCCAAGAGCACTAGATCGGGTCTTTCCTTTCTAGCTTTCTGCAATCCCTCTTCCCCGTTGAAGGCCACGAGTATTTCCCAGGACTTGCTTTCCAAAACCTTGCTGGTCGCTTGCACAAAATCAATATCATCGTCTATCAGCAGAATCTTAGGTTTCCTATCCATAATGACCTCCTGTTCTATTTTGATAAACGGGGCTCAGGTCTATTCTGATTGACACTGCTGTCCTGTGGCCCAGCTACTTTGGGCAGGGTGAAACTGAACTTACTGCCTTTGCCAGTTTCAGGGCATGGGCTTTCAGCCCAGATTCTGCCCCCGTGGGCTTCGACTATCCTTTTGGATATAGACAACCCCAAGCCAGTCCCCCTAGTTTCCACGTTCTTGCCTCGGAAGAAATCAGTGAAGAGCAGGGGCAAGTCCTCAGGCAAGATGCCAATTCCGCTGTCTATCACTTCAACTCTTAGATCGCCTTCATCTTCCGTTGCCCTAACCAATACCGTGCCCTCTCGTGAGTATTTTATGGCATTGCTTATCAGGTTCCTGACGACTTGCTGTAGCCTGATGCTTGACCCATGAATCCGAGGTAAACTCTGAGGCAATTCCACCTTTAACGTTATCCCCTTCTCTTTTGCCAGGTTACTGAGCTCATCAACGGAACGCTCAATTACTTCACTCAAAGAGGTTTCCTTCATCTCGTGCACGATCTGGCCCGCTTCAATACGCGGGATATCCAACAGGTCGCCAATCAGCGTTGAAAGCCCGTCGATTCTCCGGCTGCTCCTTTCCAGCATATCTCTTTGCTCGTCAGTGATCTTCCCGCAATATCCATCCAAAATGTCCCATAGGCAAGTCTGAGTTGCAGCAAGCGGAGACTGGAGATCATGAGCGACGACGCGGAGAAAGCGCACGAAGCGACGTTCTTGTTCTTCCAGTTTAGCTACCTCTCTGGAAATCTCCTCCAGTTCTCTTGTCTTCTGAGACAAAAGATCTGACTTGAGTTGATTCAACTTAACAAGCTCAATCTCGGCCTGCTTCCGTTGCGTGATATTTCTGAATGTAGCCAGCATACAGGGCACCTGATCCAAATCGGCGAAGGGTGACCCAATCACGTCATATGTTCTGCCATCCGGGAAAATGTATTCCCATCTCTCGTTCTTCCCCCGTATGACATTGGGCAGTCTGCAAATCTCACCGCAAGGTTCGTCGAGGCCACGTAGATGTCTGTAACAATGTAAACCCACACCGTCACCGAACTCCCTTACCATGCTAGGGTTCATAAACCGTATCTTGCGGTCTAAGTCGATGATAACAACACCTTCCTCCATGGAGTTCAGAATTGCCATCACCCGGTCTCTTTCGCTCCGCACCAACTCCTCGAGATATCTGATCCATTCTGCTTCATTGCCTCCGGTAAAGGGACGTGCAACACTACCGACCATGATGAGCAGCATCACCGCGAACCCCTCATGAAAGAAACCGGATCGGAGAACAGGATTGGGGCCAAAGGCAAACCAAAGCCAGACACACACGCCAATGAGCAACAGCAAGAAGCGCAATTCACGGCCTCTGAGTATGCTCAGGTGACTTCTGCCGTAGTGTCCTCCCAATAATTCTGCAGCATGCCATTCCACCCTTGACACGGAATCCGCCCCACATACCTTACCGATTCCTGCAAAAGCATGGATGACACGGGCAGCTCCATTGTTGAGTCTTTTCAGAGACACCACACTATCTTGAGCGGTAGCTTTGTGCATGGCATCTTCTCTTGCTGACCTGCGCTCCACTCTGAGAGATCGACTATCAGAATAGGCCAGATTCCCTTGATGTGTCAATCACAGCCATTCTTTCCCACCTCGGATATCACTATGTGTCAGGCGGACCCATTATGGCGTGATTAGTCTCCTCACCTGTTTTGAGGCTTCTCTCAGCTATTTGTATAAGCTGTCCCATGTCAAAGGGTTTCTGAACATAAGCATATGGCTTGGCTTCAGAAACTCTCTGCCGGTCAGGCTCCAAGGCCGATATGACGATAACTTGCACCTTTCGAGCCGCTCCCAGCTTTTCTAATAGTCCCATAATAAACCAGCCATCGCAATCAGGCAACCTGATGTCCAAAATCAGCAAGTCTGGCTTTTCCTCGAATAAATATTTTACTGCAGCAGCTCCGTTGTGTAATACCTTGACCTGGTACCCTCTCTTGCTCAGGCACATATCGATGGTCTTGGCAACTAGCCGGTCATCATCTACAACCAGAATCTTCTTTCCACCCATCATCTCTGTGTTCCTCACTGAAACTGCCAGTGCGTTCTATCTGTCCTACCGAATGACCCTCCAACATATACGTTGAAATTCTGCTTGGTTCTGTCTACAAACGGAGGAGCCACGAAGCATGACGACAAACCGAGCCTCCCAGACGATCGCTATCCTGAGTGCATCCCAAGCTCTGAACCTGGCTGCCTTCCCACCACAGGTTCTCCAGCGCTACCAGAGCCAAAGCGCAATAGACCGTCCCTTAAACGTAGCAGATAGCACTGCCGCTACGCTTGCCTCTGTTTCAATGACCCCATCCCCCTCCTCCACCTATTCGCTTGTCTCACGACCACTATGACAGGAATAGCATAAAGAAGGCATAAAGATTCCGTAGCAGACCATAAGGATTTCATAAATATTTTCGACAGCCTGAAAAGCCACGGGCGCATGGCGAAGGTCTTCTGATACTTCAAGGCAAAGCCTGTACACCGCAACATTCTGATTTCGATCCTCATGAGTCGATAGCTTCTGCACGACTTGGGCACAACAAACCAGAGACGGCTGGTTGCAGCAAGGGAGCGCAAGCAACCAGGAAAGCCACGGCGCCCAGAGACTACGGATGACCGACCGGGAAACCATGCAAAGCTACATCGCTGCGTGGGAGCATGAACGTAGCATCTTCCTGGTACAAGCACTCCGCTGGTTTTCGTCATCCTAGCCTGCTGCAATGGCATCGCCAGGAGAGACAGGATCAAGATTCCCGTCAGAGGATAGGACAGCGACGCGCAACGAAGCTAGAGTCACCACACTGGATAGAGTGAGGGAGGTTGTTAGAAGCTTTGGCTTGCCAGCGACAAGATAATATGGAGGGAATTCGTACCACCCTTTAGTTTACGTCGAAATCAGCTTGAGAAAATACCACCGTGCGGAGCCAAATCCGTATGGCCCGCCCGGTTTGGACTGACGCTTATGGCCCCTGCCCAGCTCTTGTAAACCGAAGACTTATAACAGCAAGTCGTTGATAAAGGAATCCCTTATCGACGGGGTCTGCTTCAAGCAATTTGCCTTGGCATAATCAAAAGCCTCTTCAATACTCACGTCACCCGGTTCCTTGAGTTTTCCATCTCTGTCATAATCGTACTTGTCAGCTAGGCCAGATAGCATTCCCTGGTCAACAAAGTAATAGGTGAATTGCCCGTGTCCCCCTCCCCAAGAACTGCTTTCGTAGGAAACCCCGGTTTCGCTGCATGCCATGTTAATGACTCTTCCTGAACTTGCCAGGTCGGTCATCCCGCCAGCCAAGCAAGAGTCAAATACGAAGATAATCCTTGAGGTTCCGAAGCCGTTAAACCAATCCCTCAACTGCCCATTCTGGCTACCATTGTGGCAAACGATGGCTTCATCAGTACCGTTTGAGTCAACTCCCTGCAACTTGTCCTGTGCATCGTCATCAGCGAACTTGCCTTTGGCACCGTGCCCGCTGAAGAAGAAGACAACCTCAGCCTGCGCCGGTGCTGAGTCTGCGGCCACCCTCCCTTTTATGTCATTAACAGCATTTTTGATATTATCGAAGCTGGCATTAAGATCGATAAGGCTGATAATATTAGCTGCATCGTAACCGTGAAGGCTGGTAAGAGCCGAAACCATGTCTCTGGCGTCCTCATCACAGTAGGAAAGGTCATTCGCTGTACCCGGGTAGTCAGAAATACCGATTACTATAGCATACTTGTTTCCCAAAGCCAGTTGCCCCAGAAGGCCGGTCGACGCTCCTGGCGCTGGCTTACCCGCGCTTCCACGCTCCCCATGGATCGTGGCCCTTTTCACAAGCTCAATATCAGTTGCCGGCAACAGCTTATCCATTCCGGGTTTAGCTGCTACCGGTGATGACACAAGCGCAAGGGTCAACACTGCTGCCAAGATACCTAATAATAACTTCTTCACTCTTGTCACCCTCTTTGGCGGTCATTTCTAGTCATAATTATATCATGCACGTCAAATGGTTCAAGAGCACCTGTGGTTCGCCACAGCGATGGGCGGATGTCCACATGCTGCACATTTTTGACACTTCTCTTGCAAATCCCTTAGAATCCATGTTGAATTTTAGCAGTATTTGAGAGGTGCCCGGATGGATTTTGGTTTTTCGCAGGAACAAGAATCGTTTCGCCAGGAGGTCAGACAGTTCCTGAAGAAGGTAGTGACGCCAGAGCTCATAGAGGAGGCAGAGGGTGGGCTGGGGTGGGGGCCGCACACCTGGGAGTTTATGCGCAAGCTGGGAGCGAAGGGATATTTGACTCCCACCTGGCCGAAGGAGTACGGAGGTCTGGGGCTTCCCCCTATCTATCGTTTCATAATGCATGAGGAACTGGACTACTCCGGAGCGTTGCCCCAGGAAGCTCTAGTGGTCGGGGCAAATGTGGCTGGCCCCACCATTATGCTTTATGGCTCGGAGGAGCAGAAAAGGGAGTATCTTCCCCGAATCGCCAGAGGCGAGATTGAGTTTGCGCTGGGTTATACTGAGCCCCAGGCTGGCTCCGACTTGGCCAACCTGGAAATCCGAGCTGAGGAAAAGGATGACAGCTACATTCTGACTGGTCAAAAGGTCTTCAATACCAGGTGTCACTTCGCCCAGTACCACTGGCTGGCGGTCAGAACCGACCCCAACGTGCCCAAGCACAGGGGTATCTCTCTCATGATCGTTGACCTGGCTAGCCCAGGGATAACGCTTCGCCCTCTGTGGGGCGTTGATGGCATTCGGACAAACGAGGTCTTCTACGACAACGTTGTCGTTCCCAAGGGTAACCTGGTAGGTAAGAAGAACCAGGGATTCTACTACACCGTCACTGCACTGGAGTTTGAGCGTGTTCTCACTGTAGGTGGGTTGAAGAGGACTTTCGAGAAGCTGGTAGACTACATAAAACAGGTGCCTTCTCTGGGTGATGACCCTCTGGTGAGACAGAAGATAGCCCAAATAGCTACGGAGATTGAGGTGGCCAGGTTGTTCTGCTATCGATTGGCCTGGCTACAGACCAAGCGTGTAGTGGCTAACTACGAAGCTGCGGCTTCAAAGCTCTTCAGCAGCGAGCTTTCCCAGAGGATGGCCAGACTAGGCATGGAAATCCTGGGGTTGCCGGGGTTGATTCAAAAGAGCTCTAAATGGGCGCCGCTGGACGGAAAGATAGAGTACCTCTGTCGGGAAACCCTCCTCAATACCATTGCCGGTGGGACATCGGAGGTGATGAGAAACATCATCGCTGCACGGGGTCTCGATCTTCCCAGAGGTTAGTCTACGGGGTATTGTTAGATACTAGACGGCCTGAGTCGGTCACCGTTTAACCCCCTAATGATAGGGCAAGGGTTAGGCGTTGCTTCGGCATAGGCGAAGCCCGTGATGCGCGGAACTCAGAATTCGGGGGACTTGACCTAGCCCCCTTTGTTCTTCTCGCCAACCCACCACGTTCCACGAAGGTTCACTCCAGACATGGTGCGCTCAACAGCGGATTCTCACGAAAATACCGGTAGAGAGGCTACTTCCAGACTGTCGTTCCCGCAGAAGCGGGAATCCAGGAACCCTGTGACGGCAGCCTGCCTCGTCATTTTCATTCCTTGTGGTGCTGGTTGCAAGCCAGCATGAAAAATTGCTAAGCCAGAGCAGGTTATGCGATATTGGAGGTGGTTGTGCTGAGGGGAAGGCCAAGTGAGTCCTTTGTCTTGTACATGTAATGGACGAGCACGCTCGGCGATTGCGCAAGTCCAGAGTTCGGCGTAGAGTTAATAGGTGAGCTTGTTGTCCGTACAGCGACGTCTGCGCTTGGAATGCCTGGGAGCTTATTGTGCGTATTACTCGTCTAAGCCTGACCAACTTTCGTAATTACCGCTCGCTGGAGTTGACACTGCCACCTCACCTGGTGGTCATCCAGGGAGAAAATGCCCAAGGCAAGACAAACCTCCTGGAAGCTGTTCATATGCTGGCGACTACCAGGTCGCATCGTGCCTCCAGCGACAGAGACGTGGTTCACCATCTTGCGCTTCACGAAAGCCCGCCCTTCAGCCGGCTTTTCGCCGAGGTTCAAAGAGTCGCTGGTGATATCAAGATAGAGATCGTCCTGCGACTGGAAATAATGGGGCAACCTCCAGAGGAATCCACTGCCCCCACTTCCCTCGTGGTACGCAAGCGGATCAGAGTTAATGATGTTGCCCGACGGGCCATAGATGCTGTGGGCCAGCTTAAGGTGGTTATGTTTAGTGCTCAGGATATTGATCTCATTAGTGGCAGCCCTGTCCTCTGCCGACGTTACATTGACCTGATCAACTGCCAGACCGATCCTCGCTACCTGAGGTGCTTACAGCGTTACCACAGGGTTCTGTTGCAGCGCAATCATCTCCTTCGGCTGGTACAGGAGCGTAGGGCTCAATCCGAGCAGCTAGAATTTTGGGACAGGGAGTTGGTAGAAAATGGCTCATATATCGTGATGCGGCGGCGGCAACTGGTGACAGAACTAGATAAGCTGGCTCGGGAAGTTCATCAGGAGCTAAGTGGCGGGGCTGAGAGTCAGGAGTTGGTCTATGCGCCCAACACGGGTGATGCGAGAAGCTCTGCTGACATCGAAGCACATTTTGGAAAGGTGCTGCATCAGAACCGGGCCAGGGAAATCGCCCAGGGAGTCACCCTAGTTGGGCCTCATCGAGACACTCTGCGGTTTCGCGTCAATGGGACTGACATGAGTAAGTACGGAAGTCGAGGGCAACAACAAACTTTGGCCCTCTCGCTGAAGCTTGCTGAAGCCAAATATATATACGGTCAGGCGGGCGATGCCCCTGTCCTGTTGCTGGACGACATATTTTCCGAACTGGATCGGTCTCGGCGTCAGCACCTGCTGGATGCCATACTACCCTTCCAGCAGGTGTTGATTGCTGCTGTGGATGTGGATTACTTTGGTTCCTCTTTCCTCTCCGAGGCAACTCAGCTTAGGGTGAAAGAGGGAACTATTGAGCCAGTCTGAGCATCGGTTCAGCAGATGCTGGCTCATAATTGGTGTAAGTGGGTGTCAGGTTCTTGACCTGACACCCACGTTAGGCTGCTAGCATCGAGATGACTTAGGCTGGCACCTTGGGCAACTGGGCTAGCGCTTCCTCCATCTTTTCTTTCGGGAATTGGTAATCCACCAGCTTGCCCTTGAGATATTCGTCATAAGCCCCCAGGTCGAAGTGTCCGTGTCCTGACAGGGCCAGAAGGATGGTCTTCTTCTCCCCAGACTCTTTGCACTTAAGAGCTTCATCAATCACTACTTTGATGGCATGAGCCGGTTCGGGGGCAGGGATAATGCCCTCAGCTTGGGCAAAGGTAACGGCGCTGCGAAAAACGGCTACCTGATGTTCTGCCCTGGCTTCGACCAGTCCCAGCTTCACGAGATGGCTGACAACAGGGGCCATTCCATGGTAGCGCAGGCCTCCGGCATGGACGGGGGGAGGAACGAAGGCATGTCCTAGAGTAAACATCTTGGCTATCGGTGCCATCCCAGCCACGTCACCGTAGTCCCAGGTGTAGGGGCCCTTAGTCACGCTGGGGCAGGCTTCGGGCTCAACAGCAATGATTTGTATCTTCCTTTTCTTCTTTAACTTGTCCGGGATAAAGGGCAGAAATGTACCAGCAAAGTTGCTTCCGCCACCGATGCAGCCAACGATCATATCGGGATAAGCCCCTGCCATTTCCATCTGTTTCTTTGCTTCTTGCCCGATAACTGTTTGATGCATCAAGACATGGTTGAGAACGCTGCCCAGAGAGTAGAAGGTATCATCGCGCCCAAAAGCATCCTCCACCGCCTCGCTGATGGCAATCCCCAGGCTTCCGGTAGAATCCGGGTTTTCCGTCAGGATGCGACGCCCGATCTGGGTCTCCTGACTGGGACTGGGCACCACTTTTGCTCCGAAGGTCTCCATCAGGATACGGCGATAGGGCTTCTGGTTGTAGCTAACCTTGACCATGTATACCTTGCACTCCAGCCCAATGAACTTACATCCCATGGCCAAAGCGCTGCCCCACTGTCCTGCGCCGGTCTCGGTGGCCAGGCGCTTGGCACCTTCTTTTTTGCCATAATAGGCCTGGGCGACCGCGGTGTTAAGCTTGTGGCTGCCCGCTGGGCTCGTCCCTTCATATTTGTAGAATATCTTCGCTGGCGTGCCCAAAGCCTTCTCCAGCCGGTGGGCTCGATGCAGCATGGTAGGTCTCCACAGCCTGTAGATTTGCTGTATCTCCTCCGGGATTTCTATGTAGCGCTCCTTGCTGAATTCCTGATCGTTCAGTGCTCTGGGGAACAACGGGGGTGGCAGGATGGTAGGTTCCTTGGTACCTGGATGCAGTATCGGCGGTAATGGCTCCGGCAGATCAGCTTGAACGTTATACCAGGAAGTGGGCATCTCCCGCTCAGTCAAGATAAACTTTGTTTGCTCCATCTTCTCCTCCTTTTGAATTTGACTATTGTTGGCCCTGAACTGGCTTAGTTCCTCATTTTCAGTTTTAGGCGATGCAAGAACTGTGCAGCATCTGGCCTTAGCAAGAGTCTAAGGCATTCCTTAGTTGTACCACAAATTCCCTTAATTCGGAAGTCGGGCGGCCATCCAGTAACTGGATGAGGCGGCTCCCTACTATTATGCCATCAGCTATCCTGGCTACCCTTTTTGCCTGTTCTGGGGTGGAGATACCAAAGCCGACACATAGTGGTAGGGAAGTCTTTCTTCTAACTCTGGTAACGAATTCCTCCAAATCCGCCGGCAGACTCGCCCTGGCACCGGTTACCCCGGCAACAGAAACGATGTAAATGAATCCCCGCGATCTTTGCGCCACCAAGTCAATGCGTTCCTCAGTGCTGGTAGGAGCGAGAAGATAAATCAGGTCTAACCCTGCTTCAGAAGCACATGTCTCCAGTTCAGGGCTTTCCTCAGGAGGCAGGTCAGATACAATCAACCCGTCAACGCCGGCCTGTGCTGAAGCCTGGCAAAAGGCTCGCAGTCCAAAGCTGAATACCGGGTTATAGTAGGTCATGAATATCAGTGGGACGTCTGTTTTCTCCCGTAGTTGAGAGGCTATGTCCAGGCACAGCTCAGGAGTCACGTTGTTTTGTAAGGCTTGCTGGCCCGCATGTTGTATGGTAGTACCATCTGCCAGAGGATCAGAGAAGGGAATGCCTAGCTCAACAAGGTCGCAGCCCCAACCAGCTAGGGCAGGGATAATCTCCAGAGTCATGCCCATCGAAGGATAGCCTACAGTGAGGTAGCTAATTAATGCCTTGCGCTTCGCCAGAGCATGAGCGATACGGCTCACTTTGTTCCCTCCAAAGCCTTAGACACGATATCCAGGTCTTTGTCCCCTCGGCCAGAAAGATTGATCACCACCAGCGTGTCAGGTGGCAACTCTGGAGCCATTTGGGCGGCATAATAGATGGCATGGGAGGGTTCCAGGGCAGGGATTATGCCTTCCGCTTCACAAAGCAGTTTGAATCCCTCCAGCGCCTGGCTATCGTTGACGGCTACATATGTAGCCCGGCCGGTATCCTTATAGTAACTGTGTTCGGGGCCAACTCCTGGATAGTCCAGGCCTGGGGCGATGCTGGCGGTAGACGCTACCTGGCCGTATTTGTCTTGCAGCAGGTAAGATTTTGCTCCATGGAGTACCCCTACTCTGCCTGCTGCCAGGGAGGCGGCATGTTGCCCACTGCTCAGCCCTTTCCCGGCTGCCTCTACGCCAATGAAGCGAACCTCAGTATCCTCAACAAAGGGGTGAAAAAGGCCTATGGCATTGCTGCCTCCGCCCACACAGGCAACCAGATAGTCAGGAAGGCGATGGTATCTGGACAAGACCTGCTCTCTGGTTTCGCGCCCGATTACGGACTGGAAATCCCGAACGATGGTGGGATAGGGATGTGGCCCCACTGCCGATCCGAGCAGATAGTGTGTGCTGCGCACGTTGGTTACCCAATCTCGAATTGCTTCGTTAATGGCATCTTTCAAGGTGCGGCTGCCAGAAGGAACTGAGCGCACCTCAGCTCCTAGGAGCTTCATGCGGAAGACATTTGAGGCTTGACGGTGTACATCTTCCTCCCCCATATAGATGACACATTCAAGATTGAGCAAAGTGCAGACCGTAGCTACCGCCACGCCGTGCTGGCCTGCCCCTGTCTCCGCTACTATCCGCTTCTTCCCCATTCGCTTAGCCAGCAGGCCTTGCCCCAGAGCGTTGTTGATTTTGTGAGCCCCAGTGTGAAGCAGATCCTCTCTCTTGAGGAGAAGGGTGGCGTTACCGGACCTGGCAGATAGCTGCTTAGCATAATACAGAGGCGTGGGCCGGCCGGCATAATCGTGACTCAGTGACTCTAACTCTTTCCAGAATTGAGGGGCGCCACGCGCCCCAATGTAAGCCTCCTCCAGTTCGCTCAGGGCGCTCATCACTGTCTCGGGGACGAATTTGCCCCCATACGGGCCGAAATACCCTCTTTCGTCAGATACCTTCAAATTCGCTTTCCTCTCTCAACATGCGTGCCGCGCATATCACAACGGTGTGTTCTTGACTGCTTGAAGAAAAGCCCGCAGCTTGGCATGATCTTTCACCCCGGGCCGGGACTCTACTCCGCTGGAGGCGTCGACAGCGAAAGGCTGAACCTCTGTAATGGCCTGACGCACATTCTCAGGGCTCAGCCCCCCTGAAAGTACGACCAGCCCATATCTTTTGGCCTTCCTGGCAATTCCCCAGTTGAAGCTCCTCCCTGTGCCGCCTTTGAGTGCCTCATGATAGCTGTCCAGCAGATAGGCACTCGCTTTGTACCGGGGCAAAAGCTCTAATACAGACTCGTCCTTGACCCTGAAGGCCTTGATCACCCGAGGGAGCAGCGCCTGGCAAACCCCTGGGCTTTCTGAGCCGTGCAGTTGAGCCAGATCCAGGCCACAAGATTGCAGAATCTCTGTCACCTCCTGTGGCGAACTATCCACGAAAACGCCTACCTTCGAGACAAAGGGAGGCACTTTGGCCACGATGTCTGCTACCTGCTGCCGAGTTACCTGTCTCGGGCTAGGTGCAAAAACAAAACCCAAAGCGTCTGCGCCTAACTCCACGGCGGCTAGGGCGTCTTCTGTATTGGTTATGCCGCACACCTTGACCTTCACCATCTGCTTTGTATTAGCGGTGCTCCCCTCTCAGCTCTTTGATCCTGGCCTCCGGGTCGCCGCTGGTAACCAGTGTTTCACCTACCAGTATGGCGTTGATTCCGGCTTTTTGTAAAGCAGACGCATCAGCAAATGACCTGATGCCGCTTTCGCTAACCACAGTTATCTCCGGTGGGATAAGAGGTCGAAGCCTGAAGGTTGTTCTCAGGTCAACGGTGAAATCGGCCAGGTTGCGATTATTGACGCCGATGAGATTTGCCTTGGCCTTAAGTGCCCTTTCGACCTCTTTTTCCGTGTGCACTTCCACTAGAGCGGCCATTCCCAAGGCGCGGGTTAACTCAATTAGCTGAGACATCTCGGCTGATGAAAGGGTGGCTGCGATCAGCAGGACAGCGTCGGCCCCGTAAACCCGGGCCTCATACACCTGATAAGGGTCGAGGATAAAGCATTTGGCCAGCAGGGGCAGACGCGTTGCCTGGCGTGCCTCTGCCAGATCATCAAGGCTGCCCTTGAACCCGATCTGCTCAGTGAGCACGGAGACGGCTGCAGCACCACCTCTTGTATAGCTACGCACCAAGCTGGCTACGTTGATGTCGGAGCAGAGCCAGCCTTTCGAGGGAGAAGCCCGTTTGATTTCAGCGATGATCTTGATGCCTTCGCCTTGCAGCGCTCCTCTGAAATCTCGAGGGGGACCGTGCTTGCCCACCAGAGGTTTCAGTTCAGCCAGAGGCACCTGCTCTTTCTTCTCGGCCAGTCGCTGGCGGACGCCAGCCATTATCTGGTCAAGAACCATCCTTCTCCCCCAGCGTATTGCTCAAGCGAATGAATTGATCTAGTTTACGCATCGCCCTGCCACTGTCAATCGATTCGGCTGCCAGGCTGAGGCCCTCTATATAGTCACTTGCCTTGTCGGCGGCCAAAAACCCGGCAGCAGCATTGAGCAGTACCGTATCCCGCTTAGGCCCCCGCTCGCCCTGGAGCAAGGCCATCATTATCGCAGCGTTGTCCTCGGGCTGCCCGCCTTTAAGTGAAGCTAGCTCGGCACGAAACAGGCCTAGCTCTTCGGGATCGAGGTAGTACGTACTTATCTCACCGTCGTGTAGTTCGGTGAGCTTATTAACCCCTGTGACTGACAGTTCGTCCAGCCCGTCAGCCCCGTGAACTACTAGAGCGCGGTGGGTGCCCATAAGGCAGAGCACCTGAGCTAGGGTTTCAGTCAAGGTAGGGTCGTATACACCGAGCAGTTGAATCGAGGCTGAAGCCGGATTGGTCAATGGCCCAAGCAGATTGAAGACTGTCCTTACCCCTATCTCGCGCCGTGGCAAAGCAGCATGTTTCATTGCCGGATGCAAGCGAGGCGCAAAGAGGAAACCGATACCTATCTCGTCTAGGCATCGGGCCGTCTCCTCTGGGCCAAGATCAATTCTGGCCCCCAGAGATTCCAGTACGTCGGCACTGCCGCAGCGGCTGGATACCGAGCGATTGCCATGCTTGGCCACAGCTACACCAGCACCAGCTATCACGAAGGCCACCACGGTGGACACGTTGAAGGTGCCGACTCCGTCTCCACCCGTGCCGCAGGTGTCCACTACCGGGTTCTGCTTGGTCACCACGTTGATGGCGTTGGCACGCATGGCTTTAGCGCAGCCAACGATTTCCTCCACTGTCTCCCGCTTCATCCGCAGCGCAATGAGGAAGGCGCCTATCTGGCTTGGGGTAGCCTGCCCCAGCATGATCTCCTGCATTACTGCTTCGGCTTCCGCGGAGCTAAGGTCTTCCTTTTGTATCAGTTTGGCAATTGCTTCCTTGATCATCTTGCCCCGCAACTTAGCTAGACTTCTGCACCTTCCAGTTTTCGGCCAGTCGGACAGCATCCTCCAAGACCCGCATCTTGCTCATGGTCTCCTCATACTCCCTATCTGGGTCAGAGTCAGCCACTATACCGGCCCCACCCTGTAGATAAACAGTATCACCAATCATGACAATGGTACGGATGGTTATACAGGTGTCCATGTTGCCACCAAAACCGAAGTAGCCCACTGCCCCACCATAGGGCCCTCTTTCTGTCCCCTCTAACTCGCAGATTATCTCCATGGCGCGAACCTTCGGCGCACCACTGAGCGTGCCCGCCGGGAAGCAGGCTCTCAGCAGATCGAAGGCGTTACACTCTGGCCTCAGCTCGCCTTGGACAGATGAGACGATGTGTATGACATGGGAGTACTTCTCTATTCCCATAAGCAGCGGCACCCGCACACTGCCAAAGCGTGATACCCTGCCGAGGTCGTTTCTCCCCAGGTCTACCAGCATGGTATGCTCTGCCCTCTCTTTGGGATCAGCCAGAAGGTTAGCGATGGTTATCTGATCCTCCTCATCGCTTCTTCCCCTGGGTCTGGTGCCCGCAATTGGCCTGGTTTCCGCTCGGTCTTCCTCCAACTTCACCAGCATCTCAGGTGAGGATCCAATAAGCTGGAAGCTGCCGAAATCGAAGTAGAACATATATGGCGAGGGATTGAGCATGCGCAGTGCCCGGTAGATAGAAAAGGGATCAGCCGAAGTCCGGCGACGCAGCCTTTGAGACAGGACGACCTGAAAGATGTCGCCGGCCAGAATGTATTCTTTGGCCGCTCTGACCATGTCGGCAAACTGTGAGCGGGTAAAATTGGATTCCAGGAGTGGAGTCTCTTCTGCTGAGGCTGGAGGGCGAACTTGGGGTTCAGAAGGTAAACTATGGCCTAAACTGGCGATGATACCCTCGACCCTCTCTGCTGCCTGCCGCTGGGCTGCAGCATCGTTCACGTCAGCAGGCCCGTTGGAGACGATCTTCATCTTGTGCTGGACATGATCAAATATGACCACCGTATCGGTGAACAGAAAAGTTGAATCTGGCAATCGCAGTTCATTGCTGGAGCACTGTGGCAGCCTTTCAAAAAAGCGGACGACGTCATAGGACAGGTAACCGACAGCTCCTCCGAAAAAGGTTGGCAGTCCTGGAGCCTTGGCTATTCTACGCTGAGCTAGCAACGACTGAACCAGGTGCAGGGGATCCGATCCCTGGGGTGGCCTTCCTAGGGTCACCTGGCTCACCCCTTGTTTCTGGCGAATAAGGCCTTCGTTTCCGAAAGTCTCGAGCGTCAGATAGGGATCGGTGCCAATGAAGGAGTATCTGCCCAGGTGCTCACCTCCTTCGACGCTTTCCAGAAGGAAGCTTGGCGGATTCTTGGCCAGTTTAAGGAATACCGACACTGGCGTTTCCAGGTCAGCCGGTAGTTCCCTGACCACAGGCACGAAGCTGTCCTGATGCTTTCTTGTATAGGAAGTTTCTAGATTTGTCATCTTCACCCACTAGCCTAAAAAGTAGGCCCTCCACCCTGAACGGGGCGGAGGGCCAATTCCGCGGTGCCACCCTTCTCAGTCGGCCCGAAGACCGACCATCTCTTTTTGGGTACTGGATCAGATCTCCCGCCTGTCCTATACCCTGGGCTATGATAACGGTACCCCTCCGTCAAAGCCTACGCAGCATCTGCCTTCGGTTTGCAGCTCCCGAGCCCATTCAACTCCTGCGCCAGCATCGGGCTCTCACCTAATCCCGACTCTCTGTGCTTCGCTGGAAGCCTACTCTTCTCGTTCCTCGCCTTTTCCGTTATTCAGTTGTCGAATGATGCCCCAGTTATAACATCCTGGGACGTCTTTGTCAATACTTCGATGGCGGGTCAACAGTTCGGCTTTGCACACAGCAATTTCGCAGCAGCCTCTTTAGGCCGTCGGAACGGGTAGGCGAAGCACTCTCGAGGAAGGACTCTATCGTTACATCTGGTACCTCAGAGACAAGAGATTGTTCTCCTCCCTCGCGAAAGGACTAGTACAGGGCAGCGGGCAACGCAGCACGTGTCCAATCACAGCGTTGCCAACTATGCCGGATACCGATAGAATTAGACAAAAGCAATAAGGAGGCGCGCTATGCCAAACACAAAATACGATGTGATCATAGTCGGGGGAGGTCTAGGTGGCATTGCATGTGCTGCCCTGCTGGCGAAGTGGGGCCTTAAGCCCCTGGTGCTGGAGAAAAACGAACGAACCGGCGGCAAAGCCATGGCCATTTCCGCAAAAGGGTTCAAGTATGAGCTGTGGCCCATCGGGGTGACTCCTATTAGGGGTCATGCCTTCGAGTCTATCTTCAAGCAATTGGGGGTAGAGTCCAAGCTCAAGCTAATAGACCCGAAGACCGTAGCCACGGCATATCGAGGTCGTTCAGGGAAGTGGAACATTAATGTTACGGTTATTGACCCACAGCAGCCAATAAGTGCAGAAGGCATGCTCCAGCAGTGGGGTCTCGACGCCAAGGAACAGGAGCTTGCCATGCAATTGCTGACTGATATCTATGTGCTACCTCCGGAGAAGGTGAGCGCCTTGGATGACACCACTCTTGAGCAGTTCCTGGCTCAGTACGAGGTACCACGGCCTGTTTATAGCTGGCTAGCTTCCTTCTGCAACTGCGCACTAGCCGAGCCCATGGATTTGGTTTCTGCCTCAGAGTATATAAGGATGTTGCAGGACATAGTCGCCAATGGTGGTGGCTCCTACCCAGCCGGCGGGCTGGGGCATGTCGTTGATGTCATAACTCAGGCGATCAAGGACAACGGTGGCGAAATACAAACGCGCGTCAGAGTGGAGAGGATCAATGTTAAGGATGGTGCCGTTACCGGTGTGGTTACCAGGGATGGAGAGTTCCAGGCTCCAATTGTGGTAAGCGATGCCGGTATTCATCCTACGGTGCTCAAGCTAGTGGGGGAAAAGCACTTTGACCAGAGCTACGTAAACTATGTGAAGGATTTGGTGCCTGGGTGGGGATTCACCGGCCAGCGCTATTTTCTCAGTAAACCAGTCCTGAAGTTTGACCAGTGCTCTGTTTACACCGATGACAGCTCACTGGACATGGGGCGCTTCCTGAAGGTGAAGGCTGGCCAGCTTCCTGAGGATTTGAGCATCTGGGGAATCGTCACGTCCAACTACGATCCTCAGATGGCACCCAAAGGCAAGCAGCTTCTGATTGCGGGCACTGTGTGCTCCCCCAACCCTGAGGCTACAGAGATAAAGATGCTGTGGGAGAAGGTTGACCAGACCCTTTTCAAGCTCTGGCCTGAAATGGTGCCTGTCATCGAAGCCAAGGAATACGCTGGGCCAGCCGAGGTATCGAATCTTTCACGGGACCATGTTTTGCCTGGTCAGGGAGGCGAAGCCGTGGGTATGGGGCAGATAGTGGGCCAGTGCGGACGCTACAAGCCATCGCCCAAGTCGCCTATTCGTGGTCTGTTCTACGTGGGATGCGATGCTGGTGGCGTCCTCATGGGTACACACCAGGCGACGGACTCAGGCATTAGGGTAGCTGGGATGGTGTTCCATTATTACCGGATGAGGCAGGCGATGCTGTAGGCGAGAGTCCTGTAGTAGCAGGCTGCCTATTTGACCCTTGTCCGGCGCAATCATTGATTTTGCTGAGGCGGAGCTGAAGCCGCTTGTTTTGTCATTGGTTGGCTGAGCGCGTGAGGCCAACGCCGCATTTCGGTAGATTGTGGTCATCTAAGCATAATGTCATAACTTTGCAAGATTCCTGGCTCTAATTTCACAACTTTTTTAGCTCAAAGTCGCTATCATGGTTTTTGACCGAGGTTAGGCTGGCCTAACCGGAGCCATTGCGCCCAGGAGCAAATCGGGCTTGTGCCAGATAGCGTCGGCTAGGTGAAAGCAGACGCCGTGATCACACTGAGCAGGAGACAGAAGCAATCTCGATTGCCGACCCAGTGAACTACTTAAGGAGGAACCATGAACAAGTCCAAGGATGCCGTTGACCAGAACAATGTGGTTCAGGTCGATGAAGCTGACCACACTGCCATCCCTAGATTGATCGGTGGCATGGATTGTGCCGATGTGGAAACATGCCAGAAAGCTCGCCTCAGTCTGGTATCTATCGGGAAACCGGCTGTGGGCCCGCTGATCGAGGCGTTAAGAAGCCGTAAGCTCTGGGTGCGCTGGGAGGCGGCCAAGGCCCTGGGACAGATTGCCGATCCAGTGGCAGCCGAAGCACTGGTGGGCGCTTTGCGAGACAAAGAATTTGCCGTGCGCTGGTTGGCAGCAGAGGCATTGATTGGCCTAGGGCGTGATGCATTGAAACCCTTGCTAGCTGAACTGATGAAGCATGCCGATGCTCAATGGCTTCGTCAAGGGGCATACCTCGTACTCCGTACTCTAGCTCAGAGGAGTCTTAGAGCCACGGTACAGCCGGTATTGGATGCGCTGGATGGTGTTCAGCCTGGCATAGAGGTGCCTTTGGCAGCCAGAAAAGTCCTGGATACGCTAAGAAAAGAAGAGGAGTCTGAGGTGAAGTGAGTATCCCACAAACCAGGGAGGAGAACAGAAATGAACTCAACAGCAGCAGAAATGGTAAGAACGAAAGAATGGGTAGACCTCTACCGGAAGAGGAATCCCGCAGCAGACAAGTGGGCGGCAGGGTATGGACCGATTGCCCATACCATCGAGACCCAGGAGCGAGTCTTCAACATGGCCGAGCGACTTGCCATCAAGGGAGTAAAAGGGGATGGCGTGCCACTATTCAATCTGCTGTATGCCGCAGACCGGGTAGCCAATGCCGCCATGTGGATTGCAGTGCACGAGACCTATGCCCGTAATGTATATCTCGACGGGCGTGACCTAGGGCCAGACGATTTCAAACCTGCCCCCGAGGGGCACACGGGGGGCGTTCTGAATATGGTGCCTGCCTACGTAGGTTACATGGCTATTAATGTCATAACCGGCATGACTCGGTCGTGGATTATGGGGCAAGGGCACTGCGTTGCCGCCAGTGATACGGTCAACCTGCTCCTGGACAACATGTGGAAGGAGCATGCCCAGCGCTACTCCCTTACCGATGAAGGCCTCACCAAATACGTTCGGGATTTCTACTCGTACCGCCTGACTGACGATGGCAGGCAAGACTCTCCTCTCGGCAGCCATGTAAATGCCTATACAGCCGGCGGCATGGCGGAGGGTGGCTACCTTGGCCTGGTGGAGCTCCAGTATATCCACATGCCTCTTCCCGGGGAAAGGCTCGTGGTCTTTCTCAGTGACGGTGCCTTTGAAGAGCAAAGAGGAAGTGACTGGATACCCCGCTGGTGGAGGGCTGAGGACTGCGGCCTAGCAACGCCTATCATGATAAAAAACGGACGGCGTATTGACCAGAGAACCACGCTGTCCCAACAAGGGGATGTGGACTGGTTTGTAGAGCACCTGAGACTCAACGGTTTTGACCCCATCGTCTTTGATGGCAGAGACCCAGCCGCTTTCGCCTGGGCTATATTTGAGATGGAAGGGCGGCTGGAAGCCGCTGGCGAAGCAATCCGGTCTCAGGGAGAGCGTTATCCGGCCCCCTTACCCTATGGCATTGCTGTCGCGCCGAAAGGTGCCGGGTTCTACGGTGAGGGGACGAACCTCGCTCACAACCTCCCTCTAATGTCAAACCCCCACACTGACCCCGTTGCCGCCCAGCGGTTCAATGATAGTGCCAGAAAGCTCTGGGTGCCTCTGGGCGAACTTAAAGACAGCATCAACAGGTTTCAGAAGCATGAGGCCTCCAACCGACCCCGCGAGCGAGACCATTCCCTGGCATACCGCAAGGTGCAGCTAGAGCATGTCCCGTCTCCAACTCTACGGCCGGTGCCTGACAACCGCCAGGATCGCTCTCTGTGGGGCAGAACCTCTCCTATGTATGCCGTGGATGCCATGTTCCTGGCCATAGTTCAGGCCAACCCTCACCTTCGACCCCGGGTAGGTAATCCAGACGAGATGCGCTCTAACCGGATGATTAAGACCCTGGAGCATCTAAAATTCCGCGTGACTGACCCCGAGCCGGGTATTCCCGAAGACATTCACGGCACGGTCATCACTGTCCTGAACGAGGAGGCAGTAGCCTCTGCGGCTGTAGCCAATAAGGGCGGCATCAACTTCATCCACACTTATGAAGCCTTCGGTACCAAAATGCACGGTGTCATGCGCCAGGAGATCATATTCATCGACGAATACAATGAGGCTGGACGTCCCCAGGGCTGGCTTTCCATACCCCTGGTGCTCACCTCCCACACCTGGGAAAACGCCAAGAATGAGCGCTCACACCAGGATCCTTCCATGGCCGAGGCTATGCTGGGCGAGCCTTCGGATGTGTCCCGGGTTCTATTCGTGCCTGATTACAACACGGCTGCTGTCGTCATGCAGAACCTCTATCAAACGCACGGGCAGATCTGGACTTTGGTGGTGCCCAAGATCGACGTGATACCTGACCTTTTCACCGGTGACGAAGCCATCCGCCTTCTTGATCAGGGCGCCCTGAGGCTGGACTGGACTTGCTACGAACTGGCGCAACAGCAGGTAGTGCTTACCGCTATTGGGGCCTACCAGTTGGAGGAGGTGATAAGAGCATCGGAAAGGCTAAAGGCGCGGCAGGTGCCTCATTCCGTTGTCTATATGCTGGAACCCGGCAGATTCCGCCAGCCTCGCAGCAAGGGTGAAAGCGCTCACGTAGCACCCACCAAACTGAAGGCGGAGCTTTATCCAAGCTCCGTGCCAGCCCGCATATTCGTGACCCATACCCGTCCGGAGCCACTGCTTGGCACGTTACAGCCGCTTCACACTGGCAGTGAGCGAACTACAGCGCTGGGCTTCATAAACCGTGGTGGGACTCTGAATGTTCCAGGGATGCTGTTTGTGAACCGTTGCACTTGGGCCCACATCCTGGCGGAAACGGCGAGAGTGCTGGGTATATCCCGTGAAGCCGTGTTGACAGCCCAGGAACTGGCAGCCCTTGACGGCAAAGCATCTCCGGAGGGAGTGATAGTATAACGATGGAGGAGCATTTCTGATGGCAAGAGCATCCAAAACGGCGGTTCCTTCACCATTGATTGCATATTTCTCAATGGAAGTAGGTATTGACCCCAGCATGCCTACCTACAGCGGCGGCCTCGGTATCTTAGCAGGAGACACCCTGCGTGCCGCGGCTGACCTGGGTGTACCAATGGTTGGAGTGACGCTATTGCACCGCAAGGGTTATTTCTGCCAGCGTCTTGATGCCCACGGCAACCAGACCGAGAGCCCTTGCGAATGGTCTCCAGAAGGGGTTCTGCGACCAATAAAGCCACGTGTTTCGGTCAACATCGAAGGGCGACAGGTGTTCATACGAGCCTGGTGCCATTTCATAAGCGGTGTGTCCGGCCACGTTGTGCCGGTGTACTTCCTGGACACGGCTCTTCCGGAGAACAGCCCCTCAGACCAGGCCCTCACCGACTACCTCTACGGAGGCGATGACCGCTATCGCCTGTGTCAGGAGGTGATATTGGGTTTGGGAGGTGTGGCGATGCTACGTGCCGCAGGACATACCAGGATACGAACCTTCCACATGAACGAGGGACACTCTGCTCTGCTCGCTCTAGCATTATTGCATGAGCGGACTAAAGGCGGTGGTCTGAAGGCTGCCAGCGCAGCACATAGACAGGCAATCCGCCAGAAATGCGTATTCACCACACACACCCCGGTGCCAGCAGGCCATGATAACTTCCCCCTTGATCTGGTGCAACGGGTAATGGGAGAAGCGGAGGCCAACGCTCTTAGAGGCGCCGATTGCTGCCCCATGGGCACGCTGAACATGACCTATCTCGCCTTGTATTTTTCCCGCTACATCAACGGCGTCGCCATGCGCCACGGGGAGATCTCTCGTGGCATGTATCCTAACTATCCTGTCGACTCTATTACCAATGGGGTACACGCTGTTACCTGGACAGCCGCGCCTTTCCAGCGCATCTACGACAGGTATATCCCCGAATGGCGCAACGATAACCACTACCTGCGATACGCGATAAGTATTCCACCCCAAGAAATCCGTCAGGCTCACGCCGAGGCAAAACAAGAGCTGTTGGCTGAAGTAGAGCGGCGAACTGGCGTCCGCCTGGAGCCTTCTCTGATGACACTCGGTTTTGCCAGACGCGCCACAAGTTATAAGAGGGCCGACCTGTTACTCTCCGATATAGAACGCCTCAAGAGAATAGCACGTCAGGCGGGTCCATTGCAGATCATTTACGGAGGCAAAGCCCATCCCCGCGATGAAGGTGGCAAAGAAGTCATCCGTCGAGTTTTTGAAGCTGCGTATGCCATCGGGGACGTTATGCCTGTCGTGTATCTAGAGGACTATGATATGTCTGTCGCCAAGCACCTTTGTGCTGGCGTGGATTTGTGGGTAAATACTCCACAGAAGCCCCAGGAGGCTTCCGGGACAAGCGGGATGAAGGCTGCACTTAATGGAGTGCCCAGCTTGAGCATACTGGATGGCTGGTGGATTGAGGGGCACCTGGAAGGGGTGACTGGATGGTCGATTGGCGACAGTTGGCACTCGGCCAGTGACTCTGTCCTGGAGACAGCCTCACTCTACGACAAACTGGAGTATCTGATATTGCCAGCTTTCTACAAAAGGCCGGAGGCTTTTACCGAAATCATGCGCTCAGCCATCGCCATAAACGGCTCGTTTTTCAACGCCCAGCGTATGGTCTCCCAGTACGTCAGAAACGCATACCGGCTGGTGATAGAGCGCCACTCACGGCTTTGAAACGTAGGGCCGCGAAAAGAAAGCAGGTAGATACCCTGATAACGACCAAAAACGGAGAGGGATGAGAGTTCTGGCTATCAACTGCGGCAGTTCGACACTGAAGTTCGATCTCCTGGAGATGGTGGGGGAGGGTGAACCCCGCAGCCCGGAGCAGCGGCTGGCCCGTGGCACTGTCGATAGAATCGGCGGCCGTGCCGCCTTGAAATTCGCAGCCAGGAATGGCGGGCTCGAAAAGGCGGCGGATGTGGCCGACCACGGCGAAGCAGCCCGGCTGGCGCTTCGCTGGTTGGGCTCCACAGGCCTCTATAAGCCTGGGCTTGGGGCGGTGGGGCACAGGGTAGTGCACGGCGGGGACCGCTTTCTAGAGCCGATCTTTATTGATGACGAGGTCATCAGCGCTATCGAGGCTCTCAGCGACTTGGCGCCACTGCATAACGAACCATCGCTGATGGCAATTCGAGCTGCCCGGGCCGCCCTCGGCCCCTCTGTACCTATGGTGGCCGTCTTCGATACTGCCTTTCACTCTACTATGTCCGAGCTCGCCTCCCGCTACGCTATTCCTCAGGAACTGGCAGCAAAGCATCGCATACGGCGCTACGGGTTCCACGGGCTGGCCCACCGCTATATGGCCGAACGGTATGCTGCCCTTGCGTCCAGAGATTTGCGGCAGGCGAAGCTAATAACGCTGCAACTGGGGAATGGTTGTTCGGTCACGGCAGTTGATGGGGGGTGTTCGGTGGACACCTCCATGGGGTTTACCCCGCTGGAGGGGTTGATGATGGGGACGCGTTCGGGAGATGTTGATCCATCGCTAGCGGGCTTCCTGGCCCGCAAGGAGGGTGTGAAAAATGAGGAGGTGGAAGGCTGGCTCAACCTGAGGTCGGGTCTCCTGGGGGTATCGGGCGTATCTCGAGATATGCGGGAAATCCTGGAAGCGGCACGACAGGGGAATGCCGGCGCCGCCCTGGCCGTGGAGATGTTTTCTTACCGCGTACGCAAGTACATAGGTGCCTACATGGCTGTCCTTGGCACAGCAGACGCGGTCGTATTTGGCGGCGGCATTGGTGAAAACTCACCCGAGGTACGAGACCGCATCTGTGCCGGTATGGACTGGTGTGGGCTGAAAATAGACGGCGACCGAAACGCTGCTATAATAGGCATTGAGGGAAAGATCAGCGCCGATGATGCCACAGTCCATGTCTACGTCACCCCGGTCGATGAGGCACTGATCATTGCCCGCGATACTGTGTGGTGTCTGAGCCAACGCCAGAGATAAGGGGTGGGTCTGCAAGTCAATGTAGGGTGGGTGGAATGAGATGGGTGTTTATCCTGAGAGCTGAGGGCACACGGTGGGCACAGACCCTGTGGGAATGGATTTGGAATGAGATAATGGTGGGTGTAGCCTTTCTCGGGAAGGACTACACCCACCCTACTACCCCACCCCCAAATTGAAACGGCCGAAGCCGATAGTCTACAATTGTTTCCAGTAAGGCCAGCCTGTATGAAACCACTATGGCTCCCCACAAGGGCGCAAGGGAAATGATACTATGACTGAAGCCCATTTGACGCTGGTTGCCAGCGAGTTGGGGATCGCTGAAGAGCACGTGCGGGCCGTCGAGGAGTTGCTGGCTGAGGGGGCTACTATTCCCTTCATCGCCCGCTACCGCAAGGAGCGCACCGGTTCGCTAGACGAGGTAGCCCTTACCAGAGCGCGGGATCGCCTGGCGCAACTGGCCGCACTGGACAAGCGCCGCGAGGTTATCCTGAATTCCCTCCAGGAACGAGAGCTTCTTACGGACGAGCTAAGGAGCGCCATCGAAGAAGCCTCGACCCTGGCCGTGCTGGAGGATATCTACCTCCCCTACCGCCCCAAGCGCCGCACCCGGGCCACCGTCGCCCGTGAGAAGGGCCTGGAGCCTCTGGCACAGAAGATTTTCACCCAGGAAGACACCATCAACCCGCTCCGGGAAGCCGCCCCCTTTGTCAATGCTGAACTGGGTGTTGCTTCAACTGACGATGCCCTTGCCGGGGCACGCGATATCATTGCCGAGTGGGTGAACGAAGACGCCGAGACGCGGCAGGCCATGCGCCAGCACTTTGCCCGACACGGCGCCCTCCAGTCCAAAGCAGCAAAAGACAAGGAAGAGGAAGGCGCTAAGTACCGCGATTATTTTGACTGGCGTGACCCCGTGCCTAAGGCCCCCAGCCATCGGGTGCTGGCCATGTTCCGGGGCGAAGCTGAAGGATATCTGAAACTCAGCATACGGCCTCCTGAAGAAGAGGCGCTGGAATTCTTGCTGGGACGCTTTGTGAAGGGTCATGGTCCTGCTTCCCAGCAGGTCGCCCTGGCCGTGGAGGACAGCTACGGACGGCTGCTGGGGCCGTCTATGGAAACAGAGGTCCGCCACGAAATCAAGGAGCGAGCCGACGACGAGGCCATCCGCGTCTTTGCCCAGAACCTGCGCCAGTGCCTCATGGCGCCGCCCCTGGGGCAGAAAGCAGTGCTGGCCATTGATCCTGGCTACCGGACGGGCTGCAAGGTGGCTTGCCTCGACCGGCAGGGCAAGCTCCTCGACCACACCACCATCTTCATCACGCAGTCGGCCAAGCTAGCCGAGGAAGCAGCCAAGACCATCCTGCGCCTGGTGGAACGCTTTCATGTTGAGGCTATCGCTATCGGCAACGGCACTGCCAGCCGCGAGACCGAGGCCTTCGTGCGTGGGCTGAACCTGCCGAAGCCGATACCGGTGGTAATGGTGAACGAGAGTGGTGCGTCGGTGTACTCCGCGTCACAGGTGGCCAGGGAGGAGTTCCCTGATGAGGATGTCACCGTGCGCGGGGCAGTCTCCATCGGGCGGCGGCTGATGGACCCGCTGGCGGAGCTGGTGAAGATCGACCCCAAGTCCATCGGCGTGGGACAGTACCAGCATGATGTTGACCAGGGTAAGCTGAAGGGCAGCCTGGATGAGGTGGTGATGAGTTGTGTGGGTGGAGTGGGCGTAGAGGTCAATACGGCCAGCAAGGAGCTTCTCACCTACGTCCCTGGTCTTGGGCCTGCCTTAGCCAAGAACATAGTCGCCCACCGCAATGAGAATGGCCCCTTCCGCAGCCGGGATGACCTGAAGAAGATACCCCGCCTTGGCCCGAAAGCCTTCGAACAGGCAGCAGGCTTCCTGCGCATCCGCGGTGGCGGAGACCCGCTCGATGCCAGCGCCGTTCACCCAGAGAGCTACCCCATCGTTGAACGCATGGCGCAAGACCTGGGCTGTACTGTACAGGACCTTATGCGAAACGAGGGACTACGACAGCAGATCGACCTGAAGCGCTATGTCAGTGACACAGTGGGGCTTCCGACGCTGACCGACATTCTGGAAGAGCTGGCGAGACCCGGTCGTGACCCGCGCGATAAGTTTGAAACATTTTCTTTTGCTGAGGGTGTCAACACCATGGACGACCTCGTGCCGGGGATGAAGCTGCCGGGGATCGTCACCAACGTGACCAAGTTTGGCGCCTTCGTGGATATCGGCGTCCACCAGGACGGGCTGGTGCACATCAGCCGCCTGGCCGATCGCTTTGTGAAAGACCCCACCGAGGTGGTCAAGGTCAACCAGAAGGTGACGGTCACCGTTCTGGAGGTGGACAAGGCCCGCGGGCGCATTTCCCTGTCCATGCGGCAAGAGCCACAGACACCGAAGATCGCCAATGTGACCGGCAAGACGGGGGATTGATTAGTGACCGAAAGGGTAGTGCTGGTCAATCCCAACCAAATGAAACCGGCCGTAGCTCCTATAGCCCTGGACTATCTGGCCGATGCCCTTACCCAGCACCAGTTTCAGGTGGACGTGCTCGACCTCTGTTTCTCTCCCGATTGGGCAGGGGATATCGATACATATTTTGCTCATGACTCGGTGGCTGCCGTGGGAGTGAGCCTGCGCAACAGCGACGACACCTCTTTTGCCAGCCAGGAGTTCTTCCTCCCCAGCTTCAAGCAGATAATCGATCATATCAGGACGCGGACACCGGCGCCGGTCATCATTGGAGGCTCAGCCTTTTCCGTCATGCCAGAGGACATCCTGCGCTATTGCGGGGTTGACCTAGGAATTACCGGTGACGGTGAAGGGCCCCTGCCCCTTCTGGTGGGAAATCTGATATCGGGAGAGGACTACATGTCCATCCCCGGCCTGGTATATCGTGCTGGTGAGGAGTTTCGGTGTAACCCGCCGTCATACGTGGACCTGAACAGTGCCTCTGCCCCCACGAGAACAGCCGTGGACAACTATCGCTACTTCGTTGAGGGAGGTATGGGAAGCATCGAGAGCAAGCGGGGTTGCCACAAAGGCTGTATCTATTGCGCTGACCCGCCAGCCAAGGGCAGAGTGTTGAGGTTGCGCTCCCCGGAAAGCGTGGTCGATGAGATGGAGTCCCTTCTCCAAATGAACATCGATTGTTTCCACTTCTGTGACAGCGAGTTCAACCTGCCGCCCCTACATGCTGAGCAGGTCTGCCTGGAAATCACCCGGCGCCAACTGGGGAACAGGCTGCACTGGTATGCCTACTGCAGCCCGACTCCCTTCACCCAGGAGATGGCTGCGCTGTTTCAAAGGGCGGGATGCCGGGGAATAAATTTTGGGGTAGACAGCGGTGTTGACCACATTCTGCACACCCTGGGCCGGGATTTCAAGGTGGAAGACATACGGCGCACGGCTGCTATCTGTCATGAGCAGGGTCTGGTTTTCATGTATGACCTCCTGCTTGGAGGCCCGGGCGAGACACGGGAGACTCTGCGGGAGACGGTGGAAGTCATGAAGGAACTCTCCCCTTCACGGGTGGGGGCTGCCCTGGGGGTGCGCATCTTCCCTGGTACAAAGCTGTCAAGCATGGTTCGCAGAATGGGGCCAATGCCCACTAATCCCAACCTCAAAGGGAACATCACCAATAATGAGAGGTTCTTCGCCCCTATCTTCTACCTTTCAGCAGCCTTGGGCGAAAACGCGGCGCAGTACCTGTCCGATCTGGTGGGTGGCGATGAGCGGTTCTTCCTCATGAGCCCTCCGGAGGGTGGCGATAGGAACTATAACTACAATCAGAACACCCTTCTGGTGGAGGCCATACGCCAAGGCTACAGAGGGGCCTTCTGGGATATCTTGAGAAGGATATCTGAGGACGGCTTTACTGGCTGAGAGGCTACTACTTCCCTTGCACCAGAGACAGAAACTCGGCTCTGGTGGCGGGTTTCTGGCGGAAGAGACCCCTGTTGGCTGAGGTCACGATGTTACTGCCCGGCTTCTTTATCCCCCGCATGGTCATGCACAGGTGCTCCGCCTGGATAATGACAGCGACACCCTCTGGCTGGATAGCCTCGAGGATAGCTTCGGCAATCTGGGTGGTCATCCGCTCCTGAAGCTGAGGACGGTGAGCAATAATTTCCACAACCCTGGCTATTTTGCTAGCTCCCACGACCCGACCATTCATGTTAGGAATATAGCCCACATGAGCCACCCCGAAAAAAGGAAGCAAGTGATGCTCACACATGGAGTAAAAAGGAATATCCTTCAACACCACCATTTCCCTATGCCCTTCCTCAAAACCGACAGCCAGTTCTTCCTTAGGATCCTTGTTCATACCGCTGAAAAGCTCGGCATACATTTCAGCGATGCGCTGCGGTGTGCCTAATAATCCCTGCCGTCGGGGATTGTCACCGATAGCCTCAATAATAGAGGCTACTGCTTGTTCAATCTTGGCCTGGTCAATCGCCATGCGTCCTCCTTGCAGAATGAGGTTCAGACTATCCGTTCGTTTGGAGTCCCTCTTTATCCAGCAACCACCCTTAGGGCCTTGGGCAGCACCCACATGCGCGCCGGTAGTTCTCCCAAGACCTCCCCATCTGCTTCCACCTGCAGGCATTGCTGAGACTCCAATTGCACAAAGCTTGACCTCTTGTACTTGGCCTTGCCGTAGCTATCAGGAAATCTGAGGTAAGCCTTAGGCACGGCTTGCAGCATCTCCAGAAAGCCAAGAGGCATGACCTCGAATTGCCCATCCACCAGGTCGGCGTCACAGGCAAAAGGCATTGTGGCTGCATATCTGCCATTGCTTACCAGAACTGTGAGAGCACGCCATTTTTCCGTTCCATCACTGAGGCTCACCAGGAAGTCTTTTGGGGGGAAGGTCATGATAACTTTGAATAGACCAGCCACATAGGGCAGTTTAGCTCCAAGAGGTCTAAGCGACGTTACGGCGGCCTGGAGAAAAGCAGCATCAAAGCCTGCACCTGCCACATTGACGAAGAGGCGCTGCTTCAGCTCTCCTCGGCAAACATATTCGACAGCGCCAACGTCAACCTCCACCCTCTTGGGGGAGGTCAGGAGAGAGCAACTTTGCCTCAGATTTCTCGGTAGACCGAGGGAGCGAGCAAAGTCATTGGCCGTGCCGGTGTAGATAATGCCCAAATCTGCCTGGCTTCTACCCGCGGGACCTATCAGGCCGTTTACCACTTCGTTGATGGTACCATCACCCCCCAGCGCTACCACCAGTTCGTATCCCTTGGCGACAGCTTCCTTAGCCAGCTCTGTACCGTGTAACGCCCCCTGGGTAAATTCATGGTCGAAGGGTAAACCTGTTTCACTGAGCATTCTCTGAATGCGTGGCCACTTCCTTCGGACTGCCCCCGCTCCAGAGGCAGGATTGACGATGACCCTAGCGTGGGGAAGAGACATCCCTTGACCCGTTAGCTCCAGCCGAGGGCTTTTTCCACGCTACCAAGCTCAGCAGGAACCTCTACAAAGGGGGCAGCCCTCGCCATGGCAATGTCTGGGTCCTTTAGACCGGTTCCGGTGAGTATACAAACTATCTTTTTCGCCGAGCAGTCATGCTTCCGAGACCACTTCATCAGACCGGCAAAGGAGGCGGCTGAAGCCGGTTCACAGAAGAAGCCTCCCTTGGAGGCCAGGAGATGATAGGCAGTGAGTATCTCCTCATCGCTAACGGAATCAATGATGCCCCCGGACTCATCCCGGGCGGCCACAGCACCCTTCCAGCTAGCCGGATTGCCGATGCGTATTGCTGTGGCAATGGTCTCCGGTCGATCGATCTTGTGACCCTTGACAATCGGTGCTGCCCCTTCTGCCTGAAACCCCATCATTATGGGAGTTTGCCTGGCCCTTCCCGCTGTGCGGTACTCCACGAAACCTTTCCAGTAGGCCGTAATGTTACCAGCGTTGCCTACTGGCATGAACTGATAGTCGGGGGCCTCACCCAGGCTGTCCACGATTTCAAAGGCAGCGGTCTTCTGCCCTTCAATGCGATAGGGATTCACAGAGTTGACCAGGATGACAGCATGCTTCTCCACCAGGCGGCGCACTATTTCCAGGGCCTGGTCAAAGTTACCGGAGACGGCGATTACTTTCGCACCATGAACAATAGCTTGAGCCAGCTTACCCAGGGCAATGTTTCCCTGGGGGACAACGATAATGGTGCTCAGCCCAAAAGCTGCTCCGTAGGCTGCTGCCGAGGCACTGGTATTACCGGTAGAGGCGCAGATAATAGCACGACTCTTTGCCTCTAAGGCCTTGGCCACTGCTACCACCATGCCCCGATCCTTGAAAGAGCCAGTGGGATTGCACCCCTCCAATTTGAAGTATAGTTCCTTGCAGCCTATCTCCTTTTCCAGCCTTGGCGACCTGACCAGAGGAGTATCTCCCTCACCCAAGGTTATTTTGGGAGTGTCGGGCGTCACAGGGAGAAAATCGCCATACCTAGCCAAGACCCCTATGCCCATAGCGGCCGTCTCTAGAGGTAGCTTTCTACCTCACGCCCCTTTTCATCCCTTCTCGATTTGAGGTATCCTTTGGCCCGTGAGCAATCCTTACAGAACCGCAGTGGCTCCTGCTCCTCTTCGCAAACATAGGCATACTTCTCGGGATGTTTCATACTCCTGCCACAACCATCGCAGATTATCTCTCCGGTAACGATCAGTCCAGCAACCCAGGTTGCCATCTCTTAATCACCTACCCTTCAACTCTGATGAGATTGCATATCTCCTTGACTACCGGGAGTTTCTCCATCTCCTCCAAAGCCTGACGCATAAATTCCTCTCGAGCGGGGTGGGTCATGATTACTATCTCGGCGGTTTGAGCATCAGTGTCAGTTTCCTTCTGGATGACCGAGGAGATGCTTATCGAACGGTCGCCCAGCGCCCTGGCTATTTGAGCCAGAACGCCGGGGCTATCGGCAACGCTCATCCTGAGATAATAACGGGTCTGTAGCTCCGATATGGGCTTGATGGCTAACGCGAGGAAGGGGGAATGGGAAGCAATCAAGGGACTTCTGGCACTTCGAGATAGCCCCTTTGCTCCTAACTCTCTTTGCTGTATCACGCTCTTGGCTGCAGCGATGACGTCGGCCACAATAGCACTCGAGGTAGGCAGAGAGCCGGCTCCCTCACCATAAAACAGCACCTTGCCCACCAAGTCACCTTCGATTTGGATAGCGTTGTAAACGCCGCTCACCTTGGCCAGCAAAAAGTCCGTGGGGACAAAAGCGGGATGAACCCTTACCTCAATTGCTCCGTTGACCTTCTTGGCAATGGCCAGAAGCTTTATTTCGTAGTCCAACTCTTTGGCGTAGCGGAAGTCATGTTCAGCCAGGCGAGCGATCCCCTGGCGGAAGACATCTTCAGGACGAACAATGGTATGAAAGGCAGCAGTGGCCAGGATAGCCAACTTGTAGGCAGCGTCTATCCCTTCAATATCATTGGCGGCATCAGGCTCAGCATAACCCAGTTCCTGGGCCTGCTTTAGAGCCGTCGGAAAACTGAGACCCTCAGCCGACATCTTGGTGAGAATGTAGTTAGTGGTCCCGTTAATGATGGCGTAGATGGCCGAGATTTCATTGGCCGGTAGTCCCTGCTTCAGAGGAAGGAGCAGAGGGATGCCGCCGCCGACACTGGCCTCATAAAGAAGGCTCACCCCATTTTGTTGCGCTATCTCCATGAGTTCAGGCCCATGCTTGGCTATCACCTCTTTATTGGCAGTGACTACATACTTACCATTCAGGAGTGCCTGCTTGATAAAGGCCGCAGCCGGCTGCTCTCCGCCGATGACTTCAATGACGATCTGTATTGCCGGATCGCTGAGGATTTGCTGTGGGTCTAGAGTGAAAAGGGGTGATTCTAGGGACACGGCCCGCGGCTTTGAAAGGTCACGAACCAATATCTTCTTCAGTGCTAAACGGCAACCTATCTCTTCGGCTAGAGCTCTATTCTTCTCCACGAGAGTTCGGGCCACCCCACTACCCACCACCCCCAACCCCATTAGCCCGACGCCAATACTTTCCCTATCCGCCATCTCCAGTGCGCCCTCTCTTAGACATGACGTAAAGCCCAGCGTATCCTGCTGTAGTCAATGTAGCTTTCTACCCGGATTCCTTCTGCGCTTGGCGCGTTTTCGAACCATTCTCTGAAAGCCTCGCTGACCAGCGTTGACCGGTTATCCTTGCTCAAAGTCCTCTTCTCTTTGCCCAGAACCTTTATCAGCCAGTAGCCTGAGTCCTTGGGGATTTCTGCCTGATAGAATGGCTGGCTAAGGTTTTTGAGACCCAGGGCCAGTACAGTATTAAGATTCTGTTTGCCAAACTGTGATTCAACGTCGCTCAGGCTCAGCGTTCCCATATTACCACCATTGGCTTGAGAGCTAGTGTGCAGTGAGTTCTCCTTAGCTAGGGTAGCAAAGTCATCGCCCGCTGTTATCTTATCTCTGAGCTCATTGGCCGTGGCTTCGCTATCCACCAATATGCTCCTCAAATGCAACTTCATCTGCTGACCCACTCCCGTTGTATCAAGGACTTCCACTAACCAGTAGCCACCCTTCGTGGAATAGGCCGTATCCCGCAGCATTGCTCCGCTTATGCCACGGTTCTCTGACCCCTCGGCGAAGGCAAAACTGTTAAAGACGTAACTCTCGATGCCCCAAGGCAGCCAATCGCTGGAGTCGTAGTGCCGCGAGGGCGAAAACTCAGTGACGAGCTGATCAAAGGCTTTCCCTCCCTCCCATTTGCTTCTGGCCTCCAAAGCCTTTTCCTTGGTCCCCAGAAGCATGGCTTGAACATTGACATGCTGAAGTAGTTGATCTTCGGGGTACTTCCCATTCCCAACATTCTCCTGCAACTTCTTTTGCAGCACCATCGGCACAATGAACATTTCCTCGAAGTCTGCCCTGGACAAACCTCTTTGCTTCAGCGCTGCGTCAATTCGCTGATCAAACTCGTCCATGCTTTCTTTGTCAGGATCGAAGCTGAGGTAACTTTTGGTCTCCTCTACCAATTCAAGTCGGTCAACAGTGATGCCGAGCCTCTGTGCTTCCTGTTTCACGAGCTCATTATTCTGTATGACCGTCACCACATTATAGGCCAACTGAAAATCCTGGGTAGGATCGGAGCCCTGTCCTGCTCCGTAGAGGCGAAGCATATCTACATAGTAGTGCATACCGAAAACCGTATCATTAACCCTGGCAATGTCTCGCTGCCACGGCTTGACGTAGGTATCATAATAGCCCCAGCCAACTACTGCCAGGGCAGAAATGATAACGACTACGACCACACTCAGGAGGATAAATCGTCTCCGCTTCTCCCGCCCCCCCTTACTGATCCTCCGCTTCGGCTGTTCTTTTCGCCTCTTACGCAATCCTTACTCCCATAAAGGCACAACACCACCCTGATAGGGAAATCGGCTCATGGAGGTGTAAACGAAGGGATGATTTGACTAGCCCCTCGGGCCAAAACCTCCCATTTGGTAGATATGATCTACCGTATACGGCAGTAGAGCCAAGTGGCGTGCCCTCTTAATTGCTTGGGCAAGAAACCGCTGGTGCTTAGCACAGTTACCAGTTCTACGCCGCGGTTCAAGTTTGCCCCGGTCCGATATATATCGACGTAGAGATTCCACAGCTTTGTAGTCTATCTCTTTCTTGTCAGCGCAGAAAACACACACCTTACGTCTGGGCACAAATCTCTGCCCTCTGCTTGGTCTCCTGGGCTTTGCTCTTCCTTTAACCACTCTCTTTCCCGTCCTTATCTAGAAAGGGAGGTCTTCCGCCGCCAAATCATCGCCTCCCTTGGCCTCCTCGGCACTTACCCTGGCCTCCTCGGGAAGCAGGGCAGTCCCCTGCCTGTCGAGGAAAAGGACTCGGTCTGCCACTATCTCCACCCGGCTTCGCTTCTGCCCGTCTTGGCTCTCCCATGCCCGAGTCCGCAGCCTGCCTTCCACATAGGCTCGTCTGCCTTTTGCTAGAAACTGGTTACAGCTCTCCGCCAGCTTGTTCCAGGTAACTACCGTGAACCACTCCGTCTCTTGTCTTCGCTCCCCTTCCGAGCTTGTGAAGATCCGGCTGGTGGCAATACGGAAGGTAGTTACCGGATTCCCATTAGGGGTGAAGCGCATCTCAGGATCAGTCCCTACATTGCCGATGATCATCACCTTGTTCAAATTAGCCATCTGTCTGACCTCCAATCGCGCCGCGAGGACCCTGGGCATCTCGCCTACCATCCTGAGATAGGCAAGGAGCTAAATCATCCTCCACTGCTCGGAGTGACAGAGTAAGAGCCCTCACTCCTCTAATTTCACCAACAAATGACGCAGGATTACCTCCAGACTATGCAAGTTCCTTTCCAACTCTGCTGTCTGGCCAGGGCTAATCTTAAACCGGGTCAACACGTAGTTCCCTTCCTTGAAGCGCCGTATCGGGTAAGCTAACCTCTTCTTCCCCCACCGCTGCACCTCGCCATTAAGAACGCCTCCCTTTTCAGTAACCAACCGGTTGACCTTTTCGATTTCGTCGGCCATATCCTCATCAGAAATCTCAGGGCTGAAGACCACCGTCAACTCGTATTCCCTCATAACTAGTTAAGCTCTTGCTCCCTCCATTGGTACTTAGACATAAAATATCCCTTTTTTAAGCCAACGTCAACTATAGCACATAAGTGACTCAACCGACAACATCAAGGCAGCGGAAAGCGGCGCGTCAGTTCTGTCACCTCCCGAGAGGTTGCGTGTTTCACTTTCTCATCTCCCGGGCTAGCTAGCACCTTGTGTATCAACGACGCAATTTGCCTCATCTCTGTTGGCCCAAGACCTCTGGTAGTCACTGCTGGTGTGCCCAGCCTGAGACCACTGGTAGACTGGGGTGGGAGAGGGTCAAAGGGGATGCTGTTCCGATTGGCCGAGATGCCCACACTATCGAGCACTTCTTCTGCCAACCTGCCTGTCACTCCCGCTGGGCGGAGATCAACGAGCAGAAGATGATTGTCAGTCCCGCCGGTAACGATGCGAAACCCCAGTCTTTGTAGCTCACTGGCCAAAGTCCTAGCGTTTTCCACCACTCTTTGTTGATAGTTGACGAAGTCAGGTTGCATAGCTTCGCGAAAGGCGATGGCCTTGGCAGCAATGACATGCATCAGAGGGCCACCTTGAGTGCCTGGGAACACCGCAGCATCAAGGGATCGGCCGAATCTCTCCTGGCAGAGAAGAAAACCTCCCCGCGGTCCACGCAAAGTCTTGTGAGTAGTAGAAGTAACCACCTGCGCCCAGGGTACTGGCGAGGGATGCACCCCAGCAGCAATTAAGCCAGCAATGTGCGCCGTATCCGCCATAAGCAGCGCTCCCACCTCCTCCGCGATGTGGTGCAGCCTCTCAAAATCGATGACTCTAGGATAGGAGCTGGCCCCCGCTACAATCAGCTTTGGCCTGTGCTTCTTGGCCAGGCTGTCTATCTGATCGTAGTCAATCATTTCCGTTTCTCTATCCACTCCATAGTGAACAAACTGATACCACTTCCCGGAGAAGCTGGCTGGGCTTCCGTGGCTGAGATGCCCGCCGTCAGTCAGCTTCATGCTCAACACCGTATCTCCATAGTTGAGCAGGGCGAGGTAGGCTGCCTCATTGGCCTGGGTTCCGCTATGAGGCTGGACATTCGCATGCTCGGCGCTGAAGAGCTTCTTTGCCCTCTCTATCGCTACTTTTTCAACCTCATCTATTTCCTGACAGCTACCATAATAGCGACGTCCTGGGTAGCCTTCAGCATACTTGTTGGTGAGGACAGACCCTTGGGCTTCCAGCACTGCTCGACTGACGTAGTTCTCAGAAGCAATGAGCACCAGCTTACATGACTGCCGCTCCTCTTCCCTCCGAATCAGGTCAAGAATTTCCCGGTCTACTTGTGGCACCTTCACGCCTCCCGAGCTAACACTAAACCCCAGACTGAGCTGGCACCAGCCGCCTTCAAGGTGACAGCACAGGAGTCCAAAGTGGCTCCCGTAGTGCAGACGTCATCAAGAACAAGAACTTGTTTCCCTCTCACTCTTTCGTCATAGCACGAAAAGGCCCCACGTACGTTGCTGCGTCGGTCGTCAGCAGTAGCCGCCCTGACTTGGGCCGGGGTATTTCTCAGTCTCAGGAGCGACTCCTCCCATACCGGTAGGCCGATAAGTCTACCCAGTTCCCGAGCCAGAAGCGCTGACTGATTGTAGCCTCGCTCCCGTATCCGTCGGGGATGAAGAGGCACAGGTACTATGACCTCAACTGGCAGGGGTTTGCTTTCCAGACTGTCTGCCAACAAACGGGCTAGAGGGAAAGACAGCGCCTTCAGGTTATTGTATTTGAACTGATGAACGGACTGGCGTACCAGCCCCTGCAAAAGGAAAAGAGCACGAATACCGTCTATCTCCAACCCCCATTTCAGACAGAGAGGACAGCGTTCTTCTTGCATCAGGGGTCTGCTGCACTTGGGGCATACTGGTGGCAGAAGACGCGGTAAAGTGCGCTGGCACGCGGTACAGATGAAACTCCCCTCTACAGCACAACCAAGGCAATGGGCAGGAAAGAAGAAATCAACAACCTTGCCCTTCAGCTGGTCTAGCTGGGCACGCAAAGTCACATCCTATATTCACTCAGCGAGGTATTTCAACGCACTCGGGCGTTGTGCATCGAGCCGCTCATAATCGGCTCATTTATGTAAACGTCCCCGTTTCGTATCTTCAAGTTGAAGCCGCAATTGGGATTGGTGCACACCCATGCCTTGTATTGAATGGCAGCTCCTTGACTGCCGAAATCAGACAGGGGCACAAGGTCACCAGCACTACATTTTTGGCATCTGGGAAAACAGTTATGCTCCACAAAGCCACCTCCGCCTTAATAATCTAGCATAGTATATACCATGAGGCCTGGCTTGGCAAATATCCTAAAGGTCACTTAATAACGTCATCTGATCCTCCCCTTGCGAAAGGCTCTTCCCTTCCTGGAGAAGGGCAAATATGAAAGCATGTCCACGGTTGGCCTACCCCCAGGCTGGCTTCTCTGCAGCAGTTACTGGAGCCCAGCAGCAGGCTCCAGTCCCAGTTTCTTCCCAATGTCCAGTAGCTGGGCAAAGGTCGTCTCTTTCCCCCAAAGTCGATCACATACCTCGCCCACGCGGGACTGAAGGTTCTCACCGCGACAGAGACCTTTGAGCACTCTAGTGGCTTCTTCCAGTCGCTCAGTTCTGGAGTAGTGTGGCCTCCCCCAGCCTTCCAATCTTCCATCGATGGAAAAGTGCCACAGAGCATCCAGCCATTCACCGGCCTCTACCATCGGGTGAGCAGAGGGAAACCTGTGCTCCCACCTATCCTTAGCATGCATCGCTTGATGCCACAGTACCAGTTCATGTCCAAACTTATACAAAAAGGGAGGCTTAGTGATGATGATTAGCACCGAATCCCTCTGCTTATTGACTGGCGCTCTCCCTTCCAACGAGTGCCAGTTGTGGGCCGGGCTGTGCTCTCTGAGTTGCAGGATGATCCTCGCTGGCTTCATCCCCAGGTCTCGCAGGATCCGTTTTGTCATTCGCGCCAGCGTGTTCACGCCCTCCGGAGGGAAGAGACTGTCCAGGTGCTCCTCTGTGCACTCCACCAGCGCATAACTGATGTTGACTCCCTGTCTCCGTTCGTTAATGCAGACGGTGGTGCGATCGATCACCTCACCTTTGCCAGTAAGATAGGGTATTTCATAGCTAAGCTCTACCTCTTCGATAACATCCAATCTGATGGCCACAGTTAGCATTATAAACCTTGTCAGGCCTCATTGCGAGAACGTCTAGTAATGTCATTCTGTTCCCTCTTCTTAGGAAAGACGAAAGCCTCACATGACTCGAGTGAGTGCTGCCTTCCTCCGTCATTGTGAGATCGCTGCAGGCGAGCTTGGCAATTGCGGGGTGGTGAAGCATCCCCCACCAGATTCTTTTCCTTCTCCCGGGAAGGACGAACACGTTGATGAACAACCCCCCATTTCCCTGCTTTGACAGTGGGCAATCCCCTTCTTATACTGTGTTATGTTATCTTTCAAAGGAGAATGGTGCCCAAAACCCGCCCAAAAGAGAAGCTCGTTGAAAGCGTCCTGGGTTTCATCCGCCAGCACAGCCTGGTCTCGGCCTGTGAGACGCTGATAGTCGGGGTCTCCGGTGGCCCCGATTCAGTCTGCCTGGTGCACCTCCTGGCAATGCTCAAAGACAGACTGGACATCGGGCTCCACGTTGCTCATCTGGATCACATGCTCCGGGGCACCGAGTCCGAGGCCGACGCCCAATATGTCTCTGAGCTAGCACACGGCCTTGGCTTGGCCATCACCGTGGAGCGAAGGGATGTCAAGAGCTACCAAGAGGAGCATCGCCTATCCCTGGAAGAGGGCGCCCGCCAGGTACGATACCAGTTTCTTGCCGATCTAGCCGGAAGGGTCGGAGCTAGCAAGATAGCGGTGGGACACACCTCTGATGACCAGGCAGAGACAATCCTGATGCGTCTGGTGCGTGGGGCCGGGAACCTGGGTTTGCAGGGCATGCAGCCTCTGACCGAGTGGGACTCGCTTGGTGGCAACACTGGGCTGAAGATCGTGCGTCCTCTCCTGGGAGTGAGCCGCAAGGACGTGGATGCCTATTGTCAGAAGCACGCTCTGGCTCCCAGGCAGGATTCCTCCAATCTCTCCCCCTCCCATCTCAGGAATCGCGTCCGCTCCGAGCTTATTCCTCTGCTTCGAAGCTACAATCCAAAGATGGATGAGGCCTTGCTGCGCACTGCGGATACTCTAGCTGCTGAGCTAGCTTTTTTTCAGCAACAGGTGTCCCAGGTATGGGACAGTGTGGTCAGCCAGGAGGGGGAGGCACTTGTTCTTCAAGCGAAAGAACTCAAGTCTCTCCATCCTGCTTTGCAACGCCATCTGCTCCGCGAAGTGCTGCGGAGACTGCTGGGCAACCTGGACGATGTAGAGTGGAAGCATATCGAGAGCATGAGACACGCTCTAACATTGCCCAGGGGTAAGCGAGTGGTCTTGCTTCGGGGCTTGACGCTATATGTAGAAAGAAATAGGTGCAGGGTAATCGTAGATTCGTAGATGGAGACGGGTCGGGCGCAATTCCGTGAATTGTCTGACACTCAATCGCCGCCTGTGCTTGGGGTCACCCGAGAATTCACTGCCGAGGCTTACGTCGAATTACAAGCAAGGGGAGCACCTCCCAATTGTTCCTGTCACCCAATCTGCCCCTTGCCAAGACGACTAAAGGAGATGAAGGAAGATGATCAAGGTGATTACGCTGCTCAAAAGAAAGCCGGGTCTGTCGCTGGAAGAATTCTACAAGTATTGGAAAGAAAAGCATGCCCCTGTAGCGTTGCGGGATAACCCGCAGATGGTCAAATACGTTCAGAACCACGGCGTGATTCTGCCCAGCGGTGAACAAGCCTACGACGGGGTGGCTGAGACCTGGTGGCCTGACATGGATACCTTCCAGGCAGCCGTTGCCATCTTGCAATCTGAGGCCGGCAGAGCGCACCTCGATGATTTGGAGAGGTTCGTAGACTTGAGCCAAATGGTATCCATTGTCACTGAGGAGAAGGTCATCAAATAGGACGTACACCTATGCCATCATCTGGACCTTATCCACGTGGCAAGGGCGTCTTGAATCTCGATCCGTTTAAGAGGGATTTCCTGTGCGGTTCACAATTTGAACTAGCAAAGGATCAATACTGCAAAGGAGGATGAAAGATGACAAAGCAGACCATCGCCGAACTTTTCGACTTGAGCGGTAAGTGCGCCGTGGTGACTGGCGGTGCCATGGGCATCGGGCAAGGCATTGCCTTCCGTCTATCCGAAGCCGGCGCGGGCGTGATGATCGCCGACATTAACCTGGAAGCGGCCAACCAGACCGTACAGGAGATCAAGTCCAGAGGCGGCAAGGCGAAGGCCATTCATGCCGATGTACGAAGCGCAGCCGATGCCAAGAAAGTGGCCAAGGCCACGGTAGAGGCCTTCGGTTCCCTCGATATCCTGGTCAACAACGCCGGCATCTATCCCCTGAAACCCCTCATGCAGGTCACTGAGGACCTGTGGGACAGAGTCCTGGACGTTAACCTAAAGGGGAGTTTCCTGTATGCTCAGGCATGTGCCGAGGAGATGATCAAAGCCGGCCATGGAGGAAGGATCATCAACATAGCTTCGATAGATGCCCTGAAACCTCAGGAGATGGGGATACACTACAACGCTTCCAAAGGTGGTGTCATAATGCTGACCAAGAGCCTGGCTCTGGAGCTTGCTCCCCACAGGATTCTGGTCAACACAGTGGCGCCCGGCGGCATCAACACGCCCGGAGTGGCGGCTGCCAACAAGGCCTTTAGCCAGGCTACCGGCTTGGAACCGGAGGTGCTGATGCAGGGCTTCATCCAGCGCATACCCTTGAAGCGCAGGGGCGAGCCTGATGATATCGCCAAGGTGGTGCTGTTCCTGGCCAGCGCGGCAGCCGACTACGTCACTGGCAGCTTCTTGCTGGTGGACGGTGGATACCTGCTCTCGTAGCTTTCAGTGTGGCAGCGGACAGCGCGCGCACCCTCGAAAGCATATAGTTCAACGGCAGGGGTAGGCCGCACACTTGAGGGTTCAACCAGCATCAGGCTTGCCACACGACTGCTTCAGGAGCGCAACAGGTTCTGGATGCCCCGTTGTCTCTCATTGGCTCCTTTCTCTTCCCAGCCCCCACCCACCCAGGAGTCACGCCTTTTTGCTTTGCCCCGCTATTCCTGTGTCGGGCGTATGCGGGTTGGCAGGATAAGCAAGGTGATCACGGTGGTTGCTACCATGATTATCCCCCCGATGAACATGGCCTCCACCATACCTGAAGTGAAGGCTTCACTGGATCCGTCGATAATCTGCTGAGAAATTTCATCGGGAAATTGTTCTGCCACAATATGAGCACCCTGTATGCTGCTCCGCATTGCTTCGTAAGCCTCTGCTGGCAAGGATGCCACCACATTCAAATTTGCTATCTTATCCAAGTATATCCCGTTCAAGACCGCACCCAGGGCTGCCACGCCCAAAACACCGCCTACCTGCTGCGCAGTCGCGTCCAGCGCCGAGCCAATTCCAACCCGGCCCAGGGGTAACGAGCCCATAACGGAGTTGGCGGCTGGGCTCCATATCAACCCAAAACCTGCTCCTATGGCAACATTGGCACCAAGTATCACCGGATAGGCAGTCCCCGGTGTGACAAGAGAGAACCAGAATAGCCCACCTGCGATTATCAGGGCACCCAGGGCTACCGTTAGCTTAATGCCGATGCGATTAGACACGGGCGCTGCCACCATGGCTACCAATAATGTGAACACAGCCCCTGGCAAGATACGCACCGCTGCCGACAAGGGTGAGTATCCTTGCACCGACTGAAGATACTGGCTCAGGAAAAACAGTAGTGCGCCTGAGCTGAGGGCAGCCAGCGTCATGGGGATGGTGGCCCCCGTGAAAGACATGTTCTTGAAGAATTTCATCGGTAACATGGGGTGATCCGTGCGTCTTTCCCACGCAACAAAGAAAAACAACAGGACCGCTCCCATACCGAGCCAGAGGATCACTGAACCCTCAGTCCAGGTCAGCCGACCTGCCTCGGTGATGCCATAAGCTATCGCAAACAGTCCAGCAGTGGACAACAATACACCCGGTGGATCCAGTCTGGGAGCACTCTGATCCCTGGATTCCCGGGCGAAGAAGTATCCCCCCGCGAAGGCAATCATAGCCAGGGGAATATTTATGATGAACACCGAATTCCATGCAAAGTGATTCAGCAAGACTCCACCGACTACGGGACCGATCCCATAACCGAACCCAAAAACACCAGCCCAGAGCGCAATCGCCTGCGTACGCTCTTTCAAGTCTGTGAAGGTCGCTGTGATAATCGAGAGCGTCTGGGGAATGGCTATTGCCCCGCCAATGCCCATAAAAGCACGGCAAAGGATGAGCATGATCATGGATGTAGATAAGGCTGCTGCCAGTGAGCTGACACAAAACAAGACCATGCCTACCAGAAACATGAGCTTGCGGCCAAAGCGATCGCCGAGGGCTCCCATGGTCAGCAGCAATGCTGCGAAGGCCAGGAGATAGGCATTGATCGCCCACTGCATATCGCTGGTACTGGCGTTGAACTCCCTCGAAATGGATGGCAACGCCAGGTTGAGGACACTGTCGTCCATACCGAGGATTATCACCGCCAGACACAGAAAGGCCGCAGCGCCCCAGCGCTTGCTATCTTTTACTGTTTCTTCTTTCATCATAAAGGGGTGACAACTCGAGGAGCGGACATTTCCCCGGGGGCCGACAGGGGTTTCCTTTGGGGAACCTCGATTAGCCAGTACTATATCACACCAGGGGATACCAGAACAACTTTCTTAGTGAACAACTCGCCCTCTGCTTGTCACGGTCTACATGTATCCTATGGGAGATACATGCACAAATTGCTAATTTCTCGCTCAGCACCTGATGGTATAATAGCTTGTACCAATAGGCAGTTGCTATGGATGACAAAAGCCTGCAAATGCTCGAATTCCCTCAGATAAGGGAGATACTCGCCTCATTTACTTCCTTCTCAGCCAGCCGCGAATTGGCGCTCAATCTGCAACCGCTTCGTGACTATGAACTGGCTTCCCTCCTGCTAAGGCAGTCAGCCGAGGCTCGCTATCTCCTATCCTTAGAGCCAGGCTTCTCCATCGGAGGAGTTACGGACGTGCGGGAAGGGGTGAAGATGGCAGCACGGGGTAAGATCATGGCACCTGAAAGCTTGATAGAAATCCAGAAGACCTTAGCCGCTATGTACCAGGTGCACAGCAGCCTCAGCAAGTGGTCAGAGAAAGTCCCGCTGCTCTGGAGTATCGCCAAGGGCATATCCGATCTTCGCCATCTCGAGGAAGATATTTCTGCCTGCCTGGCACCCAGCGGTGAACTACTGGATCATGCCTCGACCAGGCTAGCTGCGGCCAGGCAGCAATTGAGAGAAGTGCGCCAGCAGTTGCTAGACCGCCTGGAAGCCGTAATGAGGTCGCCTAAAGGGCGGAAGATAATCCAGGAGCATTTTATCGCTGAGCGGGAGGGTAGGTACGTCGTTCCAGTTAAGATCGAGTTCCGAAAAGAGATGAAAGGCATTGTACACGACGTCTCTAACACTGGAGCCACTGCATTTGTTGAGCCGTGGACCACTGTGGAGATGGGAAACACTATGAGAGAGCTGGCGGTAGAGGAGAAGCGCGAGACGGAAAGGATTCTGAGAGACCTCAGTGCCAAAGTCGGGGCGAATGAGGCAGAAATCTCTCGTAGTATAGCCTTGGTGGCCGAGCTGGATCTGGCACTGGCAAAGGCGAGACTCGCAAGGAAGGCCGGGGCCGTTGAGCCGATCCTTACCAAGTTCAACGAAGGTGGGAAAACGACCGCTGGTGAACCGACTGGTGTTCTGAGGCTTATTGAAGCCAGACATCCGTTACTGGCTGAAAGAGCAGTGCCGCTTTCTGTTGAGATAGGGCGGGACTTCTCCGTCCTCGTGATCACAGGACCTAATACAGGTGGTAAGACGGTCGCCCTTAAGACGATTGGCCTGCTCAGCTTGATGGCACAGGCTGGCCTGCCAATTCCTGCCTCGGCCGAAAGTCGCATCCCTGTCTTTGACAGCGTATTCGCCGACATTGGCGACGAGCAAAGCATCGAGCAGACGATTTCCAGTTTTAGCTGGCATATAGGTAACATCGTGCGTATTATCAACGGCGCTACGGAAAATAGCCTGGTCCTCTTGGACGAGCTGGGTACGAGTACTGACCCAGCGGAAGGTTCCGCCCTAGCCCGTGCCATTCTACTCTCCTTCTTATCGCGGAAAACGATGACTGTAGCTACCACGCATTACGGCGATCTGAAGATATTCGCGCACATCACTCCCGGGTTGCAAAATGCCTCGCTGGACTTTGACCCAGTCACGCTGGCACCGACCTATCACCTGATAGTGGGCATCCCTGGTGGCAGCAATGCAATGGCTACTGCTTCACGCCTGGGCCTGGCCCCTGAGATTATCGCCAATGCCGAGGGCATGGTAGCAAGCGGAGCTCGGGAGTTGGAGACCCTCCTCGCCGACCTGAGGGAAGAGAAACAAGGGGCTGAAGCCCTTCGCCTTGACCTGAAAAAGGAGTGGGATGAACTACAACGAAAGAAGTTCGAGTTAGAAGATGAGCTGCAACGGTCAAAAGTGGAGGGTCGAAAGGTTATCCAAGAGACACGGGACAGAGTTCTCCGTGAGGCAGCAGATCTGCTTAAGGAGATTCGCCAGGCTGCATCGGAATTGCGCAAAGAAAAGTCGAAAGAGAGAATAGAGCAAGCACGGAAAACTATGGCTGTTGTAGAGAAGCGCTTGGAGGGCGAGGTATGGCAGGTGAAGGCAGAGGAAAAAACAGAGAGGGACACGATAGACGACAGCAGGATCACTGCGGGTGATACTGTGTGGCTGAGAGAAGCAAATCTGCAGGCAACAGTGCTCTCGGTATCGCAGGAAACACAGCAGGTCGAAGTCCAAGCTGGGCAATCCAGGTTCAGGCTCAGCCTCGACAGCGTGGAAAAGGTAACGCATCCCAGTGCCGCCCCCGAATTTGCCCCGGTGAAAAAACAGATTATACGACGGGTGGTTTCTCGTGAACTTGACCTGCGGGGAAAGCGAGCTGGCGAGGTGGAGCCATCACTTGATATCTACCTTAATGATGCTTCTTTGGCAAATTTGAGCGAAGCACGTATCATTCATGGCTTTGGCACTGGCACAGTACGCAACATGGTGAGGGAAATTCTGGGTGCTCATCCTCTAGTCAAGTCCTTTCGTCCTGGCCAGAAGGGCGAAGGCGGGGATGGGGTAACTATTGTTGAGCTTTAGCTGTAGTATGCCTTGTTGTCGGAGGAACCGCAGGTGGAAGCTAACCCTGGCGTGTTAATCCCTAGACTATTCTTTCTCAACAGGAGAAAGATGATCAGCTACCTTGATGAACTGGAAACTACTGCCGATGCAGCGAGGTCACTATATCTACCACTGGGGCTATCGTTGCCGGAGATTAGGGATTTGCTGGAAAGGGCTATTGACCCGCCGGACATGCCCTGGGAATTGCCCGATTTTGCCGCTGGTTCAAAAACGGGGGCAGTCCTATTTTGGAGCTGCTCACGAAAGTGCCTGATTCTACCGCCCTTTCCAATTGCGGATGAATGCTGCACTAACGGGTACAACGTTGAACCACTGCGATCTTTGCTCAGGACCGATCTCAGGATTGGCCTCATCCTGGTACGTTTGGGGGCCTATGCCGTCGGCCTTTGCCGGGGAGAAAACCTTATCACCAGCAAAGTGGGAACTGGTCTTGTCCACGGACGGCACAAGAAGGGTGGTTCCTCACAACAGCGTTTCCGCCGGCACCGGGAAAAGCAAATAGAGTTCTTTCTAGATAGGGTGTGCTGCCATGCGCAAGAACACCTTGAGCCCCAGGCCAAGGCATTAGATTATGTAGTTTACGGTGGCGCATGGACTACGATACTGTCCCTTCAAAAGCAGTGTCCGTTCCTGGGACAGTTTGATAACCGCGTCCTGCCGCCGCTATTAGACATACCAAAACCAAATAGGCGTGTGCTGGAAATAGCAGTGGGACGTGTATGGTCAAGCAGTGTGATTGAGTGGCATGTGGAGGAGGTCGTCACTTAAGGCTGAATTGAAGATTTGGCTGCAATGGCTGGTACTGCTCGCAGCAAATTGCTAACCAAAAGCCGACGGGATCAAGCCCGAGTATCCCATTTCAGTGGCGTGATGACACCTTTTCTTAACTTTTCCCAGCCGGATGTTATGACTTTTCCATTGTCGATTGTCTACAATGAGGTCGTTTATTTGTGATTGCGTTGCTTCCCTCGCAATAACATATTGGATTGTTAAACGCTCTCTATAATAGTTGACTTCACATAATCTCTCAGAAAGGGCAAGAACAAGTACTTGCGGTAATACCAAAGGAGGTTGTGGCTATGACGGTCGATTTCAACTTCATGATCGGTGGTGAAGCTGGGCAGGGAATTCAGTCCGTGAGTTTTATCCTGTCGAAGGCCATGATGAGAGGCGGTTACTATGTCTATTCTGACCAGGACTTTGAGTCCCGAATCAGGGGTGGTCACAGTTTCTCGCGGGTGAGGGTCAGAGATAGAAAAGTGCGGGCACCGTCAGAGGAGGTAAGTATTCTTCTGGCTCTGAACAAGGATACAGTAGACCGGCATCTAGATGAAATGAAGCCAGAGGGAGAGGCGTTAGTTATCCTCGATGAACGAACGGTTAGGAGCGGGTTAGCAGACAAAGGAATTATGCTTGATGTACCGCTTGAGCAACTGGCCATCCAGTCGACCGCAAACAGAATAATGTCAAACACGGTTGCCCTTGGTGCCGCTTTGGGGGCGGTGGAATATGATTTTGACCTACTTGCCGGAGTTCTGCGTCAGGAATTCAGCAGGCACGGGGAGAAAGTTGCCGAGGACAATGTGAAGGCTGCCCGAGCCGGTTATGATTATGCCCTACAGCACAGGGGAAAGAAATTTGGTCAGCGTCTGAAAGCACGAAGAGCAAGCACCAAGATATTTCTCACCGGCCATGAAGCAGTTGCTTTTGGTGCCATGGTTGCCGGCTGCAAGTTTGTAGCTGGTTATCCAATGACACCCACCACGTCGATTTTGGAGTACGTCGCCCAGAAGGGCAGAGATTTTGGTGTCAAAGTAATTCAGACAGAGGATGAGATTTCGGCCATCAACATGGTCGTAGGTGCTGGCTATGCTGGCGTCAGAGCCATGACTGCCACATCCGGCGGCGGGTTTTGCCTTATGGTGGAAGGCCTGAGCCTTGCTGGGATGACGGAAACACCTGTTGTTGTCGTACTGGGACAGCGCCCCGGTCCGGCGATAGGACTACCTACAAGAACAGAGCAGGGTGAGCTTTGGTTTGCCCTCCATGCCGGGCATGGGGAGTTTCCACGGGCGATCCTGGCTCCAGGCGGCATCGATGATGCGTTCTGGCTGACCATCAAGGCTTTCAACTTGGCCGAAAAGTATCAGTCGCCGGTAATCATCCTCACTGATCACGACCTCGCTGATTCCTACAGCACTGTCGAGCCTTTTGATCTGAGCCAGGTAACAATTGATAGGGGTGAGCTTCTCTCTGAACAAGAAGTGAACCAGCTAACCGCCTACAAAAGGCATCTTATCACTGATTCCGGCGTATCCCCACGTGCCTTACCTCTGGTGGGGAAAGCCCTTGTGGCAACGGATTCTGACGAGCACAACGAGGAGGGACACTCTATCGAAGACGCCGAGACCAGAAGGCAAATGGTGCTCAAGCGCATGAGGAAACTCGACGGTCTCAGAAGTGAACTAGGCAAACCTCGCGTTCACAAGAAGCGCGGTGCCAAAATCACCTTGGTAGGCTGGGGAAGTACTTATGGCGCCATAAAGGAGGCTCAGGAGCTACTGGTGGCAGAGGGCCTTCCCGTAAATGTTCTGCACCTGAACGAGATATGGCCTTTCCCGGCAGACGATGTTGCTTTGATCCTGCGCGGCTCTAAGAAGAACATCTTTATTGAGAGTAATGCCACCGGCCAACTAGCCCAACTGACTCGCCGAGAGACCGGTATCAAGGCGGACGCCACTATCCTGAAGTTCGACGGACGCCCGTTCTCAGCACAATACATCGTCAATGGTGTGAAAAAGGAGGCATCCTGAATGGTGACCAAGGTAACTACTGAAGACTACGCCGCGGCGTCAGAAATCGCCTGGTGCCCCGGTTGCGGGAATTTCGGAATTTTGCGTGCTGTTAGAAAAGCGCTGGTATCGCTCCAGATTGAGCCCCACCGGGTGCTGATGGTGTCAGGCATAGGCCAGGCTGGCAAATTCCCTCACTATACCAGATGCCATGTATTGAATGAACTTCACGGCAGGCCCATTCCTGCGGCCACCGCCGCCAAGATAGTCAATCCCGAGCTTACAGTTATCGCCATTTCCGGTGACGGTGACGCCTACGGTGAAGGCGGCAATCACTTCATTCACTCTATGAACCGAAATGTTGATATCACCTATTTAGTGCATAACAACCAGGTTTATGCTCTAACTAAAGGTCAAGCATGTCCCACTACTGACCTGGGCTACACCACCAGAATGAACCCCCAGGGAGCCTGGGTCAGCCTCAGGCCCCTTGCGCTGGCAGTGGCATGTGATTGCAGCTTTGTAGCCCGCGGGTTTGCTGGCGAGGTTGACCATCTAGCAAGGTTGGTAGAAATAGGAGTCAAACACAGAGGCTTTGCGCTTATCGAAATCCTTCAGCCTTGCGTTACCTTTAACAACAAGAACACGTTTCAGTGGTATAAGCAGAGGGTCTACAAATTAGAGGCTGAGGTCGGTTACAATCCTGGCGACAGGGCTGCCGCTTTCAATAAAGCACTGGAATGGGGCGACCGAATACCTATAGGCGTTATTTATCAAAAGGAAAGGCCTCTTTTTGAAGAATACATCGGAGTTTCTGCCGCAGCGCCTTTAGTGAGGGAAGAAATCAATCCTTTGCAGTTTCGCGAGTTAATGAACGAGTTCAAGTAAGCGCTGGCTGGTAGAAGCCTTTGGTTATGGGCAAGGTGCCTAGTCCTGGCTAGACGCTACACCAAAATGAGGTTCCGCTTCTTGGCCCTTGATTCCTCATAGGCCTGACGGCGTGCTTTCAGCCTCTCCGGTGGTATGCCGCACATGGCCTCCCACTTGGCTGCCCAGTCATGATAGTCATCGTTATCCCAAACATCATCCATTATCTCCTCCACCCGGGCAGCATACCTCTTGATCTCCGGTGCTAGACTGGTAAACATCTTTTCAGCACCTGGATGAGTCGCTTTGGCCCCATGCTGCTGAATTATGCTCCACATGGTGTCGGGGTGGTCTATCATGGGGCAGGGGCGGAGCGTATTGTAACTGAAGGGCTGGTTCTCTTTTATGCCCATGAAGAACGGCGAGGCTAGTGCCTCGGCTAAACTGCAGTTGTTGATGTTATGGGTGGCAAAGTGGCAGAAGATACAGGGTTCCACGTCGCCATGATGGTTTATGTGAAAGTACAGCCTGCCACCAGCAATGCAGCCACCGGTAAGCGTCCCATCGTTCCAGAAGTCAATCGGCAGTATGGGCTTCGTCTGTCGGAAGTGACGCATGGCAATCCGCAACTTGTTGCGCTGCTCCGGCGTTGGCATCAGGTTGATGTCAACATCATCGCCCACCGGCATGTACAAGAAAAGCCAACCATAAAGGGCGCCCTTCTCAATCAGTAGGTCCATCCATTCCTCAGAGCACACCGCGTCCAAATTCTCACGGGTCAACAGTGAAGAGAAACCAAACACACAACCAGCCTCGCGGAGGTTATCCATAGCCTGCATCACCTGATTGAAGGCTCCCTTGACGCGTGAGGCATCCGTGTATTCGGCCGGCCCATTCACGCTCAACTGCGGCCCCACATTGCCCAATTGCACCAGCTTCTTGGCCATCGCTCTATCGATCAAGGAGCCATTAGTGTATAGTTGAAAGAAGGACCTGTTATGCTTGCGGATGGTAGGCAGCAGTTCTGGGTAGAGGAATGGCTCGCCGCCAAGTATGATGAAGAAGTTTATGCCTATATCCTCCGCCTCGCCTATCACACGGTCGAACACCTCCGGCTCCATATCATCCTCACGCCTGTAGCTAGCGGCATAGCAACCGTGGCAGCGGAAGTTGCATCTCATCGTCGGGGATATCAGCATGGTATAGGGTGGGGTTATGCCATGTTTCCGCGTGCAGCGCTCACTGATCTGCGAGTCGCGGAACAACATGCTTACCACCATGCGGGCTATGTAGCGCCGGCGTACATTGGGATGGACGTTAGCCAGTATCCTGCCAAGGAACTCACGCCCTGGTTTTCCTTCGCCTAGCCAGTTGTAGGCAAAGTCACGGATCACGCCCTGTTTTTCACTCTTGGCAATGTGCTCAATCGCTGTGATAACATACTGAGCCCCTTTATCTGGGCTGTTGCCCAAAAGGCCTAAAGCCTGACCAAGCACCCGCTCCGCCACTTCCCTCTTCGTCTGCTGCACAATTCGCATTGCCATTTCTCACCACCATTGTAGATACATGACAATAGCAAATCCTCTGCCTGGCTGCCAAATACGGGAAATATTATAGCTAGAAGTCGGAGGTATTACAATAGCCAGTTGTGAGGCGCACAGCAACCTTCTGCTTTAGCATTGAGCCAAGCTTAGGCCCACCCTGAGAGACGATATGAGTCGAGAGTAGACACGGCGCCACCCCTCATGTCTAAGATTATGAATTGCCTGGAACTTGTGCTATCATTAGCTGTAGAGGGTGGTCCACAAGTCTCAAGAATGACAGTTGAGATCAAAGAGGTAGCTCCGGCTACATACCTGCTTGACTGCGGAAAAGTCCCCTTCTTCATGATGCCTCAGGTGGCCTACCTGGTGGTTGACCACACCTCGGTACTGATTGAGCCAGGTGCGGCAGTTGCCGCTTCAAGGCTGCTTGACGATTCAGAGAGGCTCGGCCTGCATCTTGACGAAGTCTCATACATAATTCCCACCCATATACACGTGGATCATGGAGGTGGGGCAGGCTATCTAGCCCAGAGACTCCCTCAGACAAAGGTGGTTCTCAATCCCAAGGGTGCAACGCACATGATAGACCCCTCAAGACTTATCCAGGGCACCCGCCTGGCCTTTGGCGACAACTTCGAAGAGGGTTTTGGTCCTATTCTGCCTATCCCGCAAGGCCAGATTCACATCGCCCGCGATGGTGAAGAAATTCGGCTAGGGAAAAGGGCGCTGAGAATACTATTCTCGCCAGGACATGCTTCACATCATATCTCCATACTGGATAGTCTAACTGGTGGCTTATTCTGTGGTGAGGCACTGGGGTTTCCCTTGGACAGCGCGCCCGATGTCGTATTGCCGGCGGGAATCCCTCCGTTTGATCCCGACGCATACCTGGACACGATAAGGAGGCTGGAGAAGCTTTCTCCCAGGCTTCTCTTCTATTCCCACCAAGGAGTCAGGGACAATGTGGACAACCAGCTTATTCGTCAAGTAAAGGAGAACAGTATCGCTTTTGCCAAGATTGTCCAGGAGGCTGTTCAGGCAGGCGAGGATGACCTCGGAATAATGGAACGTATCTCCAAATATGTCGAAAGCTGCTCACCGAAAGCCAGACTCCCGGACTCAATCCTTACGAATCCTTCAGGATACATAGATTACTTCAGGAACAAGAGATAAGCTTCCAGACCTGATGGACGAGGAAGTTCCTTCCGCAAAAGATGAAACACACCAGATCAAACTCACAAGAAGCTAGCCGTTTGACGTCTGACGTAATCCGGAATAGGATAATACGGAGTTATAGATCGTTCACGTTGAAGGTTAAAGGACAGAGATAGGTGTGAAGGGATATATTGAGATTGACCAAGAGCTATGCAAGGGATGCCAGACCTGCATAGCCTTCTGCCCGAAGAGCGTGATCGTTCTGTCCGACAAACTCAATGCCAGCGGCTATACACCCGCGTCCTTCAGCGATAGCGGCGAGTGCACAGGCTGTGCTATCTGTGCCTTAGTCTGCCCAGAGGTCGTAATAGAGGTTTACCGTGGCTAAGGTTCTCATGGATGGCAACAGCGTGGTTGGAGAAGCCGCCATCAGGGCTGGCTGTCAGTGCTATTTTGGTTACCCCATCACCCCTCAGAACGAACTGACCGAGTACATGGCTACTCACCTGAGCAAGAGGAAAGGCTGTACTTTCATTCAGGCGGAAAGTGAGATTGCTGCCGTAAACATGGTATTCGGAGCCAGCCTGGCCGGGGTCAGAGTAATGACATCTTCGTCTAGTCCGGGAATGAGCCTCAAACAGGAAGGAATCTCTTATTTGGCAAGCTGTGAGCTTCCGTCTGTTATTGTCGACATATCCCGGGGCGGGCCGGGCTTGGGAACTATATCTGCTGCACAGTCAGATTATTTCCAGGCCACCAAGGGTGGGGGGCACGGGGACTATCGAACCATAGTTCTGGCGCCTTCATCGGTACAGGAACTGGCAGACATGACTCATCGGGCTTTCGACCTGGCCGACACGTATAGGATTCCGGTGATCATCCTGGCGGATGGGGTGCTGGGGCAGATGATGGAGCCAGTAGAATTCAAACACGAACCTCCTGAAAGGTTGCCAGTAAGGAGCAGTGCCTTAAGAGGAGCAAAGGGACGTCCGAGACGGATTGTCAAGACCTGTACGTCAAACCCGAGCGAGATGGAGGAAATCAACTGGAGCTTGTACAGGAGATATCAGCTAATCAGGGAAGAAGAGACTGCCTGTGAAACGTTCCTGGTTGAGGATGCTGAGCTGATTGTGGTGGCTTTTGGCATAGCGGCCCGCATTGCGCGCGGCGCGGTTAAGAATGCGCGTGCCAGTGGCCTGAAGGTTGGCCTGTTTCGACCCATCACACTATGGCCGTTCCCTTCCAACAAGGTGGAGGAACTCGCCAATAGGACGAAGTACTTCCTGGACTTCGAGTTGAACATGGGCCAGATGCTGGAGGATGTGCAACTGGCCTTGAACGGCAAAGGGGAGGTCTTCTTTTACGGGAGGCCAGGAGGAGTAATCCCCACTCCCAGCGAGGTTCTACGGGTAATCTCACGCCATTACTATCAGAAAGGTCTCAAGTAACAGAGAGATGGAAAAGGTATATAGCCGACCCAAATTGCTGAAGAGAACTCCTTTTCATTACTGTGCGGGCTGCGGGCATTCGATTATCCATCGACTGGTGGCTGAAGTTATCGAAGAGATGAACCTTCAAGACAGGATTGTCGGGGTCAACTCGGCTGGCTGCTCCGTCTTCGCCTACAACTATCTTGATCTTGATATGGCAGAATCGGCCCATGGCAGAGGGCTGGCAGTAGCTACCGGCCTAAAAAGGGCTTCTCCTGAAACAATAGTGTTTACCTACCAAGGGGACGGTGATCTGGCAGCCATCGGCACTGCAGAGACCATCCACGCTGCCAACAGAGGGGAAAGGATAACAGCCATTTTCGTCAATAATGCCGTTTATGGAATGACTGGTGGGCAGATGGCTCCGACTACCCTGCTGGCCCAACAGACCACCACCACTCCTCTGGGACGGGATGCCAGGCTGGAAGGATATCCCATCAGAGTGAGCGAGATGCTGGCAATGCTCAGAGGCGTGGTCTATGTTGAGCGAACAGCGGTGGATTCTCCGGCCAACATCAGAAGGACGAAAAGAGCCATCCGCAAGGCTTTTCAGGTGCAGCTCGATGATCTGGGTTTCTCACTGGTGGAGATACTCTCTCCGTGTCCCATCAATTGGAAGAGGGACCCGTTAGAGTCTTGGCAATGGATTGGCAAAGAGATGATCAAAGAGTTTCCGATGGGAGTCATGAAGGATCTCACTGGACAAAAGGATGCTGATTAAGACGATCTTCGCTGGCTTTGGAGGTCAGGGAGTCCTCTCCATGGGCCTTGTTCTGGCTCAGGCAGCCATGGTTGAAGGGAAATACGTCACCTATTTACCCTCCTATGGTGTTGAGGTCCGAGGGGGTACCGCCAACTGCACGGTGGCCATATCAGATGAAGAGATTGCCTCACCAGTGGCTTCGGCTCCGGATCTCGTTGTTGCCATGAATCAACCCTCCTTGATCAGATTCCAAAATAAGGTCCAGTCAGGCGGTGCTTTGTTCTTCAACTCGTCTCTGATCAAAGCGGAGGTTTCCCGGGGAGATATCGAGCTTTTGGGGATTCCGGCCAGTCGTATCGCCGAGGAGTTGGGCAGTCCCAGATCGGCCAACATGGTGATGATGGGGGCATTCATCAAGAAGAGCAACTTGGTCTCCATTGGTGCCTTAGTTGAAGGACTGAAGAGCACCTTGAAGGATAAGACGAAACTGATCACCATCGACAGTAAAGCCCTGATGGCAGGATGCGATCTCCTTTAGTTCATATACGGACAAATTGGGGGGTATGGCATGTTTGTAAAACAGATTTCGGTTACCCTGGAAAATGTGCCAGGGAAGCTTCTGGAGGTGAGTGAGCGGTTAGGCCTTGAAGGGATAAACATCAGGGCAATCTCAGTGGCCGACACCACTGACATTAGCACTGTGAGGTTTGTCACTGATGACCCCACCAAGACTGTCAATGTCCTGCAGAGCCAGGGATATTACGTTAAGGAGACTGATGTCATTGCCGTAGAGGTCCCAGACCATCCTGGCGGCCTTCAGGCGGTGCTCAAGCCTCTAAAAGCAGCTAACATCAATGTACTGCACCTTTACCCCTACCTAGGCAGAGGAGAAAGCGGGCAAGCCATTGTCATTCTTGGCGTCGATAGGATCGAAGAAGCGCTGAAGGTTCTGGAGAGGAACTGGGTTCGCACTTTTGGCAAAGAGATCTACGCGCTTTAGTTCGTGATCAGCACAAATGAATGAGCCAAGTGTGCGAACATTCGTGGTGGATGGTCCATTACCCTAGATATTCCTCCCATGCCTTCAGGAATTGGTCTAGCCGAAAAAGGCCTTCTTCTACAGGTTAAGGGCTAGCCTCTTAACATTGATCAGGTGCGTATAGGTCACATTGTCGGTCGTGGAATTGCCCCCGAATGTCCCGCAACCTAGTGTAAAGGACGGGGTCAGGCCGGTGCCGAGGCCGACACAACCCTGAGCACCTTGTGCATTGACCAAAACTCGGCTGGCCGGGATCTCGCGACCAAACCGTTGCATCAGTTCTTGATTCTCGGTATAGATAATGGCTGTATGCCCTTGCCCCTGGTTGAGCAGAATCTGCCTGCAGACCTGAAGACCTTCTTCCTCGTCTTTCACTGTGCCCAGAGAGAGAACAGGGGCCAGCTTTTCATGTCCAAAGGGACCTCGAAGTTCATCTTGCCTTATAGGAATGACAATTAGCCGGACATCTTTGCCTCGGCGGACACCAGTCAAGTCAGCAATGAACTGGGCAGACTTGCCGACGATGGATTTCTTCAGAGTTGAAGACTCATGATCGAAGGCTTGTGCAGCAAAGCGATTCTTCTCATCTGGTCGCAGTATGATTGCACCATGCGCCTCCAGCGATTCGACGAAACTATCACGAACCGAAGCAACAACAACCAGGTTGTTTTCGGATCCGCAGATAACGCCGTTGTCAAAGGACTTGCTCTGAATGATTGCTGATGCGGCCTTGGCTAAATCGGCATCGGCGCAAATCAGGACGGGAGCATTACCCGGGCCGACCCCGATAGCGGGGGTGCCAGAGCTATAGGCAGCTTTCACCATACTCGTGCCACCAGTCGCCAAAATGAGCTTAACGTCGGGGTGATGCATAAACATCATCGTTTTCTGCCTGCTAGCTCGTCGCCACACCGTTTGCACCAGATCCTTTGGCGCTCCGTGCCGCTCCAGTACATCCCGGATGATATCGCACGCCTGGCCGCCGACTTTCAAAGCATCGCGATGACAACTGAGAATGACGGCATTTCGTCCTTTGAGAGTGACGAGAACCTTGAAAACAACGGTAGACACGGGATTTGTCACAGGAATTAGACCGAGTACAACCCCAACCGGGCTGGCGATCTCCGTAACACGGGTTTGTGCGTCTGTCCTGAGTAGCCCCGCAGCCGAACGGCCGGCTATCGTTCTGTACACCTCAAGGCTGGCAAACCGGATCTTAGTTATCTTATCTTCAACATTGCCTATGCCTGTTTCGGCCACATTTGCTTCGGCCAACTCTTGAGCGTGTGCCGCTATGGATTGCGATACATCCTGTAGCAAGGCGTCGACACGGTCTTCTGGCCACTCTTCAAAATGTTGTTGGGCCTTTACAGCGCGGGCAACCATCCGGTTTGTATCCTCGTCAATCTGATCGGCGAATATGTAACCAGCAAGTCTTTTGTTAAAGTCACGCAGTTTTGTGGCAAGGTCTTGACCCAAAGCCATTGATATCATCAAGCCAACTCTAGAATGTTGCTGGCACATTTCTTCAAAACTCTGCTTGGAGAACCAGCGCCCTTTGACGTCTGTGTGTGCGTAAGCAGTCGCAGATCGCGGTCTGCCATCAAGCAAACTGAACTCCCCTAGAAACGATCCTGCCTCCAAATAGCCCAGGACACTATCCGTATCCGTTTCCACGTTCTGTAGCTCAAGACGGATTGTTCCGGCATCAATAATGTAGCACCCATCGCCTGGATCACCTTCGCGCATAATGCAACTGTTGCGCGGGAAGTGCACAGGGCTGAGGTACTGTTCTAAGATAGTGAGTTCCTCACCCTGTAACGCGCTTAAGAATGACATCTTTGTCTTCCTCCTGATAGCCAGTGTTATGTGTTCTTGCCGAGGAGGCTCACACGAGGGCTCTTACCTCATAAACCGCAAAAGCCTCCTCTTTCCCCTTGAAGTGTTGTGGTTCGAGTTGGCTTGCCACCACGTTCTCCTTTACTTTCTTATAACTTTGCCAACCTATCCAGACTCGCCCTCCGGGTGCAGCGCCGCAAATACGTGACGCAAGGTTAACCGTATCTCCAATTACACTGTATTCCGCTCTTCCTTTGGAACCTATGCTCCCAGCGGTCGCCTCCCCAGTATTGATACCTATGCCAAATTCCACCGGGGAAACATGACCTGACTTTCGGTTGAGCTCGTCTATGGCTTTTTGGCTCTCAAGAGCTGCCTTGACCGCCAGAAAAGCGTGCTCTGGCTGGCTCTGGGGAGCGTTCCAGATGGCCATTATGTTGTCACCAGCAAACTTATTAACCATTCCGCCATTGGCATTGATGCAATCGATGATAACTGAAAAGTAGGTGTTGAGTATGTCAACGACCTTACCAGGCTCCAGTCCGCTACTGAGTTTGGTAAACCCACGCATATCCGCAAAAAGGACCGTTACCTCACGTTTCTCGCCAGTGAGAGTCAGCTCATCCTTATCAGCCATCGCAATGATAGCCCCGGCAACCTGCGGGGAGACATACTTGCCGAAAAGGCCGGTGACCTCCTGCCTATCGGCCATCTCAGCGGTCACGCGGCAGAGGACCACGCCTACGAAGAAGAGGGCGAGTGCTATTGGGGTGTAAATGATGTCTAGCATATAGCCTTTGCCAAAACACACAATAACAGCCCCAATGAAGGCTCCGAGGAGTGCCGCGGTGAGCAGGCCGCTCCTCCGCAACGTCAATCGCGGCAGAAACACGCCACATACTGCTGCCGTGAGGAGGATGGCCAGCAAAGTAATTCCACCCCCGGAATCGGCAACAAATTTACCTGTGATAATGGTATCTATGGCGTTTGCGTGTACTTCGACGCCATACATTTGCCCACCAGGGGCAGGGGTGCTAAACAAGTCTCCACTACCTACAGCGGTTGTGCCAATAAGCACTATCTTTCCTCTAACTAACCGTGGGTCGAAATCCCCCGTGATCACGTCCTTATAGGAGATGCGGGGAAAGGATCCAGGACCACCAACATAATTAATGCGCATGCCCCTGGAGCTGTCCGTAGGGATATCGGGGGGAGGCTCGCCCCGTGCCACCGAAACTATGGCTGTGGAGAAAGAGGAATAGGTTCCCCCAGAAACATCACTAGCGATGACAGGGAGGCGGCGTACCGTCCCGTCACCATCAACAAGCACGTTAACATGCCCGAGAGCGGCGGGGACACTGGAAAAAGCCGTGGTGGGGGTAACAAAATCATTGAAGACAACCTCTCCTTTTGTCTTCAAAAGACCAGTACCCACAACCGGCATGATGACATTCTCGGCATCCGATATCGCTGCTTCCAGGTCGGTATCGCCCTCTGCTGGCTCGGCGAATAGCACATCAAAGCCGATTACCTCTGCCTGGGCTGCTTTCAAATTATCTATGGCCTGGGCGTGCAGGGAACGGGACCAGTCGCCCAGCCTTCCGTAAGTCTGTAAGGTCTCGTCGTCAATGGCAACAATGACAATGTCAGGTGTAGGTGCTCTGGAGTTGAAGAGAGAATCCTTAAGCCGCCAATTGAAGCTACTGAAGGGCTGGATGGAAAAGACAATCAGCCCAAAAACTACTCCTAAGCTCAACAGGATTAGAGAGTGGTTTCGTAACCTCCTTTGTTTTCTCGTCCCTTTTCGTAGAAGGCTTTTTAGATAGGAAAACATGTTAGCTCGTCCCTAATCCCAATAAGGCATTGGCAGACAAGCACATCTGGTCCTCCTTATGTTCCGGCATTCGGTTGGAAACTGTCATGAGTCATAAGGCCTGTATTTGATGCCATAAAACTTGTCGGCGACGAAGCCAGGCTCCAGGGCCCTAACCTCCCCAGAAACCAGAGACGTGATAACCCCTTGCTCATCAACATCCAGTTCCAGTGAAATGTAGTAACCCCAGCCTTTCTTAACCTCCAATTCTCGGTTTTCTTGCTGACTGAACCCATTCTGTGAAGTGGCCTTGGCAGTCACTCGAACTGAGCCATTATCCTGCGCATAAAAGGCAATGAAATATTTTCCAGCCACAGGATCATTTATAGTCACAGTTTGCTCCTCGGCGGCAATCGTGGTAATGCTAAAGGGGATCCGGTTAACCCCGAACCCCGGGGGAATCATGCCGGTGTTTCTGCCCAGGGGGTCAATTATCTGAAGCCAGGCAGATAAGCCTATAGACACGGTGAGCTGGCGTGATGGGGGAGGGATCAGGGAGGGAGGGGATGGTGGTTGACCAGGGTTGACTGTGGTTTGCCAGCCAGCAGATACAGTTACCTCATGCCCTTCACCTCTGACCCCTGCCTCGCCTGCAAAAACCTTGACTGTAGTGTGTCCATCTTCTTCTGCATCAATACCAATAAGTGTGCCTCGCACTACTGCTGCAGCCGCTGTCGTCGTTACCTCAAAGCGTGACGCTGGGTCAAAGAGTCTTCCCACGCTGCTCCATGTGTGGCCCGCCTGCTGATTCAGCCTTATTGTGCTGGAACCTTTGAGAGTTGAGAACAATTCTTCAAGGCAGACAACGGTATCAGGCTCAATCTCGGTGGAGCTACCTTCGAAGAAGGTGATAACAGCCCGCCCTTTGGAGGAAGTCTTCACCCAGTTCCCTTCTTTTAGGCTTGCCTCTGTTGCTATCCTCTCCCAATTTCCCGAATCCCCCTCTTTCACAAACACATCATGCGAGATGACAGTTAGTTTCGTTGACAGAGGAAGAGAGAGAGCCGAGCGGGAAAAGGAGGGAAGGAGGAAATGAATACCGAGGAGTACTATCGCCAGTGAACCGACTATGCCTAGTGCAAATTTTCCCAGTTTGATGGTCCACCTCCACTTCTGGCTCTTGTAGCCGGGCGCGTTATTCCGTTTGAATAGGCTTCTTACCAAACTTTTTCAAGACCTTCAGTCGGGACTCGCTCTTCGCCAGGGCTTCAAAAAGTAGTTTCGATTCCTCCATCATCGTGCGGGCGTATGCCACCGCTCGACTGATGTCTTCTCCAGGAGCAGAAGAGATAGGCCCGTGTCCAGGGTAAAGCGCTTCCACTTTGAGATTAGCCAATCGCTGTAACGAACTTACATAGTCGCTGATATTACCCGAGCTACCAATATCTGAAAGAAGCCCGCCAGAGAAAACGGTATCTCCGGAGAAAAGCACCTTCTCCCTAAGCTCATAGAGACAGATGCATCCTGAGCTGTGTCCCGGGGTATGAAGTACCTGTAACTTATAGTTGCCCAGGTCTACCAGTATCTTGTCCTCCAGCCAGAGGTTGGCATAGAAAGGCTTGGAGGGAATATTGAAGTATTTGTTGTAGGTTACAAACTCATCTTGAAGTTCGATCTTGTTTGCGGCCAGGGCGTGAGCCGCAATAACCGCCGTATCGAAAAAGGTGGTGGCCCCTATGTGGTCGAAGTGTTCGTGAGTGAGAATGACGAAATGTATATCCTTTACACCCAGGCCCAATTTCTGCAACTGGCTGGCAAGCTGAGCGAACTTGGCGGTAACCCCAGTATCGATGAGTAGATTCTTGGCTTCTCCTTTTATGAGGTAGACATGGCTCCCAGGTTTTTCTGCCGGTAGCTGATATATATTGGGTCTCAGTTCTTTAGGGAAGGATGTTTCCATTTTGTCTTTCGTGCGCCCATCCATCCGTCACCCGACGCAGAGTCTCGCACAGTTTTTGCATGACGACCAGAGCAAACTCGGGTTGGTGGTGGAGAAGATAAAGGAACTTTGGTTCGTCGAGAACAATGAGCTCGGTATCCTCAGCGGCGATGGCAGTGGCAGACCGAGGACTGTTATCCACGAGAGACATCTCCCCAAAAAACTCTCCCTCGTGAACAGCGGCGAGGAGGATTCTTCCATCTTGCCGCTCCTTATACAGGTGTATCTTCCCTGAACGGACGATGAACATTTCTTTCCCGGGGTTGTTCTCCTTGAATACCATATCGTCCTTGGTATAAGCCCGTATGAACCTATCATAAGGAAGCTCAACCATTTCAAGATCACCCCTCTGCCGACGGTTTCAGGTGCGCTACCGATCTAGAGATTGTCAATACTGTGCCATCGAGTATGTTTGACAACTCAGACTTTCATGCCGAACGAAGCCAGTTAATCTCAGCACTGCTGCCAGTGGCTGCTTTGGCACTTCACGCTGCCCAATGGCAACTAATCACTCTCGCCCATCGTGAAGCGTATATTGTTAAGGAATATTGCCACGATAGCCCATCTCACAAGTGATTGACTTATGTCACTTAACCCACAGTGTTCACACAACGAAACTATATTTGAACACAACGGTACGCAATTGTCTACAAAAAGGCACGAGGAAGGTACGAAAAAGTTATAAAGATTTTATAAGAATTTAGGGGGGCGAAGGCGGGGAACCGAGTCGGCATAGTTGCCCAAGGAATGTTTCCCAGAAATGGGTGATATCAACCTTGAGTTCAATGCCGCATTGAGAACCCATCTGCTGAGACATGGCCTCGCCTAATTACGATAACAGGTATCCTCCGTCCACCAGCAGCAGGCTGCCGGTCATATAGTCCGCCGCCGCACTGGCCAAGAAGAGTACCACCTTGGCAATATCATCAGGTTCGCCGGCGTGGCCCAAGGGCGTGCGCTCCTTGGCCCTCTTGCCCACTTCCACGAGGTCCACCCCTTTCGCTCTGAGGTCGCGCGCCATTCCTTTGCCACCTGGCGTCACAATGCCACCTGGGGCCACGGCATTGACCAGGATATTATGAGGTGCCAGTTCCAGTGCCAGGGCCTTGGTGAGCATGATCACTCCGCCCTTGGAGGCAACGTATGAGGCTGCAGCATTGCCCCCTGGGTTTATGCCGTCTTTCGAGGCTATGTTGATGATCTTTCCCCCGCGGCCAGCTCTGATCATCTCCGTAGCCGCTGCCTGGGAACAGAAAAAGACCCCTTTGAGGTTGATATCGTGTGTTCTGTCCCACATCTGTTCCGTGATCTCCATGACAGGCGACCAGGGGTAGACGCCCGCATTGTTGACCAGTATGTCCAGGCTGCCCAGTACCTCTACTGCAGTCTTTGCTATCTTCCTGGCGTCGGCAGCCGAACTGACGTCGGCTTGAATAGCCCAGGCTTTGCCTCCTGTGGCCTTAATCTGCTCTACCGTCTGGTTGGCTGCCTCCATTGCGATATCGGTGATCATAACGTTGGCGCCAGCCTCGGCCAGTCTGAAGGCGATGGCTTGCCCGATGCCCATGGCGCCACCGGTCACCACAGCACCCTTCCCCTTCAGGTCGAAGAGTTCGGCTATTGTCTGCCTGCCCATAGTTTCACGTTCCTTTCTGGCAATAATGTCTTTCCCACGCCCGTAGGATATGGGAAGCACTGCGGGCTGTCAACTTACGCACCATATCCGATTTCGGCTACAACCGGGGCAAGACTGCCGCGACAGTCACGGCACATCGAAGCGAGGCGGCATGCCCTGCACGGAGTTGTTAATGCTATGAGCGAGATTGACGGATGGGAAGGCAAGCGACTAGAATGGGGGCACACACAACAGGGTGTCTCTGTCCCTATGAGAGGTGTGTCCAGAACACTTACAGCCCGCTTACGAATTGAAGGAATTCGAAGGGAGGATACCAACATGTCTGAGTCAGCAAGTAGAGAAACGAGTGAAAAGCCCCGCGCTCTGGAGGAAATCGAGGCTATCAGGAAACTGAAGGCCAGGTATTTTCGCTTCCTTGACACGAAGCTCTGGGACGAAATGGTCGGCTGTTTTACCGCGGATGCCGTGCTGGCAGAACACGAGCGAAACATCTTCGTTGAAGGTGGGAAGCCCATTGTGGATTTCTTGAAGCAAGGACTGGGTGTGGACCATATCGTGACTGTACACCATGGTCACAATGCTGAGATTGAAATAACCAGCAACACAACCGCCAGGGCCACATGGGCGCTAAACGACTACTTGCTCAATCGCCAGAACGGCAAAGGGACCAGGGGCTACGGCTACTATGAAGACGAGTATGTGAAGGAAAAGGGCGAGTGGAAAATAAAGAGAACAATCGTGAAACATGTGCACAAGGAGAAGTTCGCCACGGAGGGCTAGTTCTGCCCAACAACCCAGATTCTTCTCCGCCTGCGGACGGATCAGAATGACACCTATTGATGCTGTCACCCTGAGCGTAGCTAAGGGTCTCACTTCATGAGATGCTGGGGCGATGTTCATGGGATAAGATGTCCCACGAAGTCCCAAACGAAAAGGAGATAGCGATGACCACAAAAGGCGCAGATTTCGGATATGCCGGGCGGATACTCACGGTGGACTTGTCCTCGGGGACCGCCTCCACGATGTCCAACCTGGACTATGTTGACCGGTTTCTGGGCGGCAGGGGCCTCGCTGCTAAGATACATTGGGATCAGGTCTCACCAGAAGTTGGTGCTCTTCATGAAGACAATAGGCTGGTGTTCGTCACCGGGCCTTTGACCGGTGTGCGCGGGTTGAATGGCGGCTCCAGATGGCAGATTTGTGGGAAATCGCCTGCTCCTACTCCAGAGCAATTCTGCTATGGCAATCTCGGGGGGATGTGGGGGGCACACCTCAAATTTGCTGGCTATGACGCCCTCGTAGTTCAAGGTAAATCTGAGAGGCCCGTTTACCTCTTCGTCCACAATGACGTAGCCGAGATAAGGGACGCTTCAGCACTATGGGGGAAGGGCGCTGTCAAGACCGGGGAGATTCTTAAGGGTGAGTTAGGAAATTCAGCCAGCGTCGCTGCCGTCGGCCCAGCAGGCGAAAACATGGCCGTCATGGCTACCATTGTGGCCGACAACGATGCCTGCGGTGCCGGGGGGCTGGGGGCCGTCATGGGCTCGAAGCGGCTAAAGGCAATTGCAGTCCAGAGCGATGACAAAGGCGTGAAGGTAGCCCAGCCAGAGAGGCTGCGGGAGCTGGAGGCCTACCGCCGTGGGCTGCGCAGAATCCGCGGCCCCATGTCAGGAGTGCGCTATTCGAGGGACGTGGTGCCCAGCCTCAGCCACAAGATGAAGCGGCTCGACCCGTGCTACGGCTGCACCGGCTGCTTTCGCGGAATCTATGAGGCTGAAAACGGCTCGGCCGGCAAGTACATGTGCCACTCCGCCATGTTCTATCAACCCTACGCTGTGTGGTACTACGGAGCGTGGAAGGACATGCCCAGCGATTTGCCCTTCCACGCCACCAGGCTCTGCGATGACTATGGGCTGGACACCAAGGGTATTGAGCGCATGATAGGCTGGCTTATATCCTGCTACAGGGCTGGAGTGCTGACGGACGAGAGTGCGGGCATCCCCATATCTAAAGCGGGGACTCTGGAGTTTGTGGATGCCTTGTTCCACAGAATATCCTTTCGTGAAGGTCTGGGAGACCTACTGGCTCAAGGGGTGGCCAAAGCGGCTCATTCTCTAGGGCCTGCTGCTTTAGAGCAGGTGAATACCATCGGCTACCTGGCTGGCCCTGCCTACACCGACACTTATGGGCCGAGACTCTATCCGCTCACCGCCTTGCTGTACGCTATCGGGCCGAGACTACCCAATGTGCAACTCCATGAGGTTGGTGCCCTCATACCCAAGTGGCTGTTGTGGGCCAAAGGAAGTGAAGGTGCCCTGGCCTCCAGCGGTGTCGCCCGGGCGATTGCTGCCAGATTCTGGGGCAGTGAGTTGGCCGCAGATTTCTCCACCTACGAAGGAAAGGCGCTGGGCGCAAAGAAGATACAGAATCGCCAGACAGCCAAGGAGTGCCTTATCCTGTGTGATTTCCAGTCGCCCATCATGGACCTGGAATCATCGGAGGATCACGTGGGAGACCCCACAATAGAAAGCAAGATTCTCTCTGCTGTTACCGGCGTGGCGGTAGACAAAGAGGAACTGGATGGTATCGGCGAAAGAGTCTTTAATCTGCTGAGGGCCATAGCAGTCAGGGAGGGGCATGGGGGACGGGATTCCGATCAGGTTCCAGACCACTGCTATACTGTGCCCCTGCAATATGAGATGTCGAACCCTGAGTGCCTGGTGCCGGGCAAAGACGGAGAGGTGATATCCCGGAAGGGCGCGGTAGTTGACAGGGAGGCGTTCGAGAGGATGAAAAGCGACTATTACCAGCTCAGGCGCTGGGATGTGGCCACAGGCCTTCAGACCAGGAAAACGCTCGAGGAGCTAGGTCTCGAAGACATTGCCACAGATTTGGAACAGAGAGGGCTACTTGCATAGCCCCCGGCCACTACATAGTATGTCATTCCTTGCTTGACACGGAATCCAATGTGGACGGTCAGCGAGAATTTTCCAAAGCCTCAGGCCGACTACACTCTTAGCTTTAGCTCCGGGTGCCGTGCAGCAATCATGTGACGCATCCCATCTTGCCATTTCACGCGACATTTCCCGACCAGCTCTATGCGTTTAGTATTGTCGGTGACCACATGTCTGACGGCATCCTTGGTGCGCTCAAACTTGGCTTCCAGACCCGCGATCTTTGCCATGTAACGGCAGTAGGTCACCTCTTCCACCACATCATCCCCTCCCCAGTTGACGATGGTGGCTGGCACGCTTGCCGCCGCGAGCAACCCGGTAATCTGAGCGTTGATATCATCCTGATGAATAGGAGTAGTCACCGAACGGCGCCGCGCCATAGTGGGGATCGGCGCACCCGCCAGCATCCACTCGAACTGATATGCTGGTAGTCCTCCGTCTGGCCCATAAGACACGTTCATCCGGGCGATGGTGGTGGGTAGGTTCAGTAGGCGCGCCATAAGTCGCGCCACGGCTTCCTCCGCCGTCTTGGAGACAGCGTACGTAGGAGCATGCGCCGGTCTGTCGGCGCCTATTGGGTCTGTCTCCTTGGCTGCGTGGTAAGGGTCTTGTGGCGTCTCATAGATGGAGCATGTTGACATAACAAAGAAGGCACGTGCCTTGCGGCAATGGTTCATCAGAAGGCCCGTGCCTTCGGCGTTGACGCGTAGGGCATAGTCGAAGTCCAGACCCCCTTCCTGGAAGACGCCAAAGTGGATCACGTAGGTGAAGTCCTTCGGCAGTTGACGGAAATCTGGATTAGCCAAATCCAGCACGCGGGTGATGATCCCCGACTTCTTAACCTCTTCTTGCTTAGCCTTGTCCCGAAATCGTGCGATCCCCCAGACCTCATTGTTCTTGGCCAGCTTAGTAGCCATGGGAAAGCCAATCTGCCCAGTGAGACCAGTGAACAGGATTTTCTCATTTCGAAGTGTTTTCATTCCTTCATTCCTCCATCGTCACCCTGACTTTCGGACGCAGGCGACCTTTTCATTCGCAGGCAACGCTCGTTTGACCAATATACCTCATGACCGGCAGCCAGTCAATTGCTGTGCGCTAGAACAGAACATCCCCTGTGCTCTGGCTCATCGGTATTGCCGTATCACTCACAACAAAGGCCCGCTTTGGCGGCTGCCAAGTCGACCGCTGTTAGGAATTTTTGAAAAGTGAACTCCTTTACGATTCAAAAGTGAACTCTAGGGAACTCAGCCAGAGGATAGTCAAGAGAGTGGACCATCTGGTTGTTCCACCATAATCGGACATGCAAAACGCCT
>VGOE01000001.1 GCA_016876035.1 Chloroflexota bacterium | reverse complement strand
GCTTTCGTTTCATGGCTGCAGTATTCTTCATCTGAGATAGCTCCTCCTACTTTAGATTTGGTGCTCACCGACACCATCAACTCTTATTGTAGCCGGAGCTGTCTCCTTTAGTTATTCCATATACTAAAACTCGGGTTTGTGCAGTCGTGTTCTTCATACCTCAACCTCTATGTTATAATTGAGCTGGGTCTGCGGCTAAAGGGGTCACCATGAGCACTGAAGTCTATCGCTTTAAGGTGGGGGTTTTCCAATGCATGGCCGTCAGCGATGGCAGTCTGACCTACGCACCACCGACATTTCCACCCCCTGCCACTCTTCTTTTCGCTAACGCGCCGAGAGAACTCCTGATTAGAGTGCTTCGTGAGCATAACATAGGACTGGATGATTGGGTAGCGTGGGTAAGTCCGTACATCTGCGTAGTGGTCAACACGGGTGAACACTGTGTGCTGGTGGATACGGGTGCGGATGGTCTTGACGCAAACACTGGGAGACTTCTTCGGAATCTCCGGGCTGAGGGGATTGCGCCTGGGGACATTGACACGGTCATCCTTACCCACGGTCATCCGGACCACATCGGTGGCAACACTGATGCCAAGGGCAAGCCAGCTTTCCCCAAAGCCCGTTACATTATGTGGAAAGACGAGTGGGATTTTTGGACTTCGGAGCAGGCAAGAATGAAACTTGACGAACACGGCAAAGAAGTCCTCCTGAAGTTCGCCCACAATAACCTCCCACCCATTGAAGCCCAAGTCGACCTCGTTGACCACGAAACAGAAATTGTGCCTGGTATGGCAGCCGTCGCAGCACCTGGCCACACGCCAGGGCACATGGCACTGGCCGTTTCCTCAGGAGGCGAGCAACTCCTATGCATCTCAGATGCCGTTCTTCATCCTATCCATGTCGAGCAGCCAGAATGGCATGCCGTTGTAGACTTTGCCCCCGATGAAGGGGCCGCTACTAGGCGCCAGCTTCTCAAAAGGGCCGCAGCTGAGAAAGCCCTGGTACTTGCCTTCCACTTCCCGTTCCCGGGTCTGGGTCACGTTGTTCAGGAAGGACAAGAATGGCAGTGGAGGCCTATTGAGGCCGCGGGGGTTAGAAGATCGTAAAGCCGTTCCGGAGGTGGCTGGGATAGCCGTGAAGTGGTTTCTCGAGTACCAGTCATGGTCCTTGGGTAGGAGGGTTGGTGTGCAGCGGGGAGGCAAATGCACTGTGGTAACAAAGACTCAGATTGTTAAGCTAGACGTAACAAACCTCTCTTTTACCTCGCTAGGGGTCTCTACATACGATCACCATTGGTGGTTGCGTCCACTATCTCCGATTGTTAGAATGGTTTGGTAGTCGCCGGTAGGCTTAGAGGTGGCAATGGGCGATACGTATATCACGGACATAACTCACTTTGAGGGATTACCGCCCAAACTTGCCAAAGGGCCAGCGGGAAGGATCGCGCGCTATTTCGGTTCTATCGTTTCTGCGGCGTCGGTTGTGGATAGAGGGGTATGGAGGGATTCCGCTATTCGGTGTCGGAGGCGCCCTGGGAGGAAACCATGTCTGGGACAGATTCGAATTTACAGGACGGGCCACTCCACCCCTATACAGTGGCATTGTAGTTCTTGTGATGACCAAGGTGTAATCAGTAACTGGAAAGAGTCCAGCTGGGACTTATCACAGAACCTGGAAAGGCAGGACAGCGCTGCGAGGTCCGGGGAGATCCTGGTTAGCGACGAACAGTTGCGCGAACTACGCAACATATTGATTGTCGATAGGGTCAATCAGCGAGTGATTGACGCAGCGAAAGTGACGTCGGGAGGCTTTGTCTTATGTGGAAGCGAGGACAATTTCGAAGACCTTCTGGGTTACATCGCTGAGGAAGCTGACAGCGAGCGAAACTCTCACCGCTGCCAGATACTCGAACAGGTTTGTGAAAGAATAGAAGATTTTCTTTTGGAACGTCTTGATGAGGATATTGTCCTCCAGAGGGACGAACAAGACAATTTCTTAGCCTTAAATACCGAGGCGCAGAACTTCTTCGAAGAAATACAGAAACACTTCGATTAGAACCCAAAATAGCGGCTTGTGCAGTTTCTAACTAGTCAGCTATACTGCATATGACGACTATGTGGATGGAGGATAGTAGTGATTGCAACTGCATGTAATAATGGTGAACACCACCCAAACGGAGCAAGATAATGCCTTCAGTGTCCATTAGTCTCTGGGCCGAGGAGTCCCACTCTTGCTGAAGACATACAATACGTAGGCTGGGCAGAACTGGACTGCGATCCCAGTAGGTTAGCTTGCACACGAGCCAAGCTCGCAAACGTGGAAGGAGCCAATAGGTGGAGATTCTTATCAGGAAAAGGGATGATAGGGGGTGGCGAAAGGTGGCTGAACGGAAGTTTGATAACGAAGCAGTGCTGCAACACATCCTTTACGAATCACCAGAGGTCATACCGATTGAGAAGCTAGGAGAGAAGCTGCTAAAGCCAAAGGTCTTCATCAAGGAGGCAGGGCTACCAGGCTCGGGCTATAGTGACCTGATTGGCATAGATGAAGAGGGCAGTATCACCATCATTGAATGTAAGCTCGCAGTCAATACTGATATTCGCAGGAAAGTTATCGGACAATTGCTGGAATACGCTGCTTACCTATGGCATATGCAGCATGAGCTGTTTGACGGCATCTGCTGCAAGGCGGAGAAATGGGGTGATAAGCATCTAGTTGATGTCATGCGGCACAAGATAGGGGACACGCTTGAATCTTGGTCACAAGAAGACTTCACAGTTGGAGTTGCTTCCAATTTGGAAAAGGGTAGCTTTCGCTTGATCATAGCGGTTGATGCCATCAATGAGGAATTGAACCGGATAGTCGACTTCATGAATTCGCGTGGCAAGGATGCACCTCAAATATACGTGCTACAAATGCGACATTTCCCAACGGATGACCTCGAGATTCTGGTGCCGGAAGTAGTCGGCCAACCGCCTCCTCAAGCAGAAGAAAAGCTTCAAATGAATGAAGACCTACTCACGAGGAACACAAGCGACGCATTCAAGCGGCTATACGCTGGCTTGAAGACACTGTCGGTACATGAGAGGTTCAAACCTTCCTCATTCACAAAACGCGGCTTCGTCTTTCGTTACAATGGCAAGAACCTGCTTTTCCTGCGTCCTAACTGCATTACAATGTGGCTCGGCACTGATCCATCGGGCTCTTTCCTGGATACGGAAGCACACGAGGCCTTCTGGTCAAGCGTATTCAAAATACCGGGCTTCGCCGGCAAGATGGATAAGAAGTATCCTGAGGTTGTTGTGGATGACGAATTATGGAAACCGGAGCATGTGGACGCATTCATAGCTGCGGTGGATCTATTAGAAAGTCTTACATAGGGTCTGGGTTTCCTTTTTGGAGTGCTTGATCCGGCCTGTCAGCCAGACTGGCAAGATCGAGGCCGCGACCACACCACACAATCGTCCAGATTGTTGAGCAAGGAATAGGGCGACATATTGCTATCCGGGTTATCCGGGATCGTGATCATATCCCCACAGTAGGTAAAGCACGAACAAAGCGCACGAAATGATGCGATGAGACGTGGCCTTGCCAAGCATACGGTGATTGTCAGATAATTCCAGATGAAGGGGGCAGTTCATGCTGAAGCTATCTCAGGTGGCTCCGCACGAGTGGGAATTCGTATATCCGGACATATATGATGACCTTATGGACGAGTTCTACAGAGGATGCGAGCTTTATGGGGAAGGCGATTTCGATGGAGCCGAGAGGGTTTTCGAAGCGGTGGTTGCCCAGATGCCTGACCATTTGGATGCTATTCATCACCTGGCTCTAGTGATATCAGAACGGAATTCGGTTGACCGGTCTCGTGACCTCTGGGATCAGGCCGTTCGTATCGGTCGCAAGGCGTTTCCTCAAGATTTTCAGTTGGGCAGGGATCGCCTCGAATGGGGATGGTTGGAGAACAGGCCATATCTCCGATGCCTTCATGCGTTAGCTCTATCGAGATACGAGGAGGGTAGAACGGAAGAGGCTTTGAGACTATATCAAGAGCTACTCTGCTTGAACCCCAACGATAATCAGGGGGTTCGAGCCCTGGCCGAACACGCATTGTTCAAACTGGGAAGATTGGAGGAGGCTCTTGAGATTACAGAGCAGTACCGTGACGATGTAATGCCTGAGACCCTCTATGGGCGGGCGTTGGCTCTTTTCAAGCTGGGCAGAAGAAGAGAAGCAACTGCAGCGCTCAAGGAGGCCGTGGAATATTTGCCCTTGGTGCGCAAGGAGCTGTTGAAGACGAGACATCGCCTACCCAGGACAGCCATGCCGGACAGAGTCACCGTAGGCGGTGCTGACGAGGCTTATTATTATTGGGAAGATTGGGGGAAATTCTGGGAGGAAGACCCTGAAGCTCTTGAATGGCTAAGGGCGATAACAGGACGGACCACCAAGACTCACCGAGGCAAGGGGCATCAGTAGCACCTTTCATGACATTGCCGGGATGGAGCCAAAAGCCCTCTTTGCTCCAGGTCTTGAGCGACATCTTCGAGGCCTAGCTCCTCGAGCGTTCTCCTGGTCTGAAGGCCTGTGGCTATATCCCACCGCCGGATCTGGTAGTACTCGTCTTTTGCCCTTTCGAATTCCTCTCTGTCAACCATTGAGCCAATTCGAGGCACAGCCTCATCTCCTTTTCCAGGAACAATACATTCAGGATTGGTGAAGTCTCCTTCAAGTGGCATGGTATGCCAGGTCTCAGGAAGACTGTCATCTTCCCTCCCCCGGTGCCCCTCCCTCACCAGTATAGCCCTCTCCAGATTGAAGACCCGCTCGCCTATCCGATTGAGCCCTTCCTCATCCACATTCTTACCAGTAACAGCCGAGAGGATCTGGCTCTGCAATGTGGGGTCGCCGACGTGGTCATCAGTATTCGGCGTCTCCATAATGGGCCACACGAAGTCGCACAGTATCAGGCATTCCTTGGCGACCTCCCGGTCCTGGATCATCTTTGCTGCCAGGGCCTTCCCCTCAAAGGTGCCCATTTCAGCAGCCATCTCGCTCCCCCAAAACCGCTTGGCCATAGCTCGCATGGCGTCATTGGATAGGTAGGCGTTCTTGGCCCTTTTGCGCCAGTCCAACCATCTGAGTATGTGACTGCTGAGTTCGTGCAGTTGGGCCATGGGTGGCTCTGGCTGCATGGCATACAAAAGGGCCGAGGTGCAATACAACCTGGGGTCATTGATGCTTGGCTGTCCGGCTTTAGAGATATAGTTGACCACAAAATCCCTCGCCCCCGACCCCACCAGGTCAGCAGCCTTCGGTAGCCCTTGAGCCAGAATATCCCCAAAGCCCTCTCGGAGGGAAAGCTTCTTGACCAACGTCTCAATAAACTCGGGCCTCCCCAGCTTGGACAAGGGAATGCCCGTACTTTCATCACTCAGAATGCCCGCCGCGTAGCAGCCATACATCCAGATTATTGACAAGGTGATAGCCAGCGTATCAATCCCGTGGTCATCACACAGCTTGTTGGCGTGGAAAGCTAGCTCATTGCTCTCCGTTGGAGTCTCCCCTGCCATCGATTGAAAAAACTTATAGAAAATGGCTGACTGGCACATGAACTTCCCTATCCTGCCGTCCTCTGCCTGATAGCTTCTTCTCAGACAATCGCCAGCGCATCCCCAGCAAAGCTCTTTCTTTGTCCGAGGCCCCATTATTCTCAGGACCATGCCCCCCGCCTCTGTAAGCGCACCTGGGGAAAGCTCATGAAACTTCTTGGCCAGTTCCTTCAGCCTTTCTGGTTGGGCAACTTTTGCCCTTTTCCTGGTTGCTTCTACCACGACGGCCTTCAACTTCTTCGACCCCATGGTGGCGCCCAAGCCGCCGGAGCCACTGGCATCGTTGTCCGCAAGAAGGGTAGCCATGGTGGCCATGTTTTCGCCAGCGGGGCCGATGGCCACCACGCTGACTGACTCTCCCAATTCGGCCTTTAAGATTTCCCTGGTCTTAATAGCACCCCAGCCCCAGAGAGCAGAGGCATCCTTGAGCTCAGCTACATCGTCGTGGATAAACAGATAGACTGGCTTTTCTGATTTGCCTCGGACAAAAATGGCGTCGTAACCAGCGAATTTCAGCCAGACTCCCCACCTCCCTCCCAAATTGCAGTTGTCGAAATGCTCTGGGGAAGGGGCAGCAGATTTCCCACTCACCTGCCACCGAGAGCCTCCGAATACGGGTATTCCGCATAGGGGACCCGTGGCGAAGGTCAGTCCGTTCTCCGCGTCGAAAGCACGAGCGTCTGGCGGCACCTCGTCCCAATAGAGCTTCTCAGCGATACCCTGTCCGCCAAGAAACCTATCAGCATAATCTCGAGTAGATAGTGCGGTAATGCTTTGCGAAGAGAGGTCTACCCTCAGGATTTTGCCAGCGTATCCGAATTCTGCCATTCGATCCCCTTTCAGCAGTTACTCAAATGGTTTCCCGTGGCTCCCGGGACGCTGCTCTTACATCAATTCTATCCACGGAGCTTGCGCGATTGGTCTTGCGGTGGAGATACCAATGACCCCATCACAAGCCCACTGCATTCGGCTTTTGTCATACGCGTTCCTGTAATTCCGTCATTGACTACTGGGGCAGAGGTGCGTCTATCATTTCTAGGCCAAGTGCTTTGCGCATTGACTTGTGAGCGGTGCCTTTGGGCACCAGCTCAATGGGCACGCCCTTCGCCGACTCAGGTAGAAGGTAGGCACTCTTGTAGTCGACGACTTCTCCCTGCGGTATCTCAAAGGCCTGAACCCCTTTCCCTTGCAGAAACTTGACCTCAGCATCAACATCATCGACCTCGATACAAAGATGAAGCAGCCCCTCTCCCCGCTCTTCCAGAATTTGGAACTGCAGGGCACCTGTTGGGATGTTCGGGTCAGTGGGCTGGAGCAACTCAATATAGTTGTTGCCGATAGGAATCAAGGCTGATTTGACGCCCGCCTCTGGAACATCCACGATCCCGGTTGGTGGCGCATTGAAGCCAAGAGCCTTGGTAAACAACTCCACTGCCTCCTCAATATTTCTGACCACGATCCCCACATGACTGAGCCTTCTGGCCATTATTCCTCCTTTCCGTCTATCTCGCGAGCAGCTTTGCCTTTACACTCTGGGCTGCCAGCAAGCCAAGCTGCTCTAGGATAGCACGCCCGCACACCCCACGAGGGCGAAGAATCGTGCCTACACACTGACCAGCGATACGTCAGGTCACCGGGGCGTTGTTGGGCAGGACAGGTTCAGCCTGGCTGCCCGCCCACGTCTATTCCTGTAGGATAGGCACCAAATTGCTTACGGGTACCAAATCCTCCGCCTCAGCGCTGAGCTTGTATATCCTCATCTGATCCAGGCAAACCCGTCTAGTCGCACTGTAGCCCCATTCCGGATAGCCTTCCATGGTGAGCTTGAATTTGACTGCCGTATCGTAAAATGCCTGCCCATCAAAGTTTTCGGCGCCCACCTTCTCTATTGCCTGCCGCAGAATCTGGAGCATGAAATACTGCTGGACGCCTCCACCAACATACCCGTGGCTTTCGTGCATTATTTTCTGGGCTTGACCGGAACGGTACCTTTGCAGAAGACCTTTGAGCATCTCGACCACAGGAGATGTGTCACCCCACCATCCAGCCGGGCAGCCACAAAGCCATCCGTCAAGAGTTTCATAGCCTACACTGTCCACCATGAGGCCCCAGAAAGAAGGCAGAGTCTCCTGGCTGAAAAATTTCGCCGTGTATCCCTTGGCACGAAATTGCCTAACAAAACTAGACATACCTATGCCGTCAGTCCCGGGGAAACATATCCAGTCACAGCTTTTCAGCTTATCTATTTGGCCACCAAAAGTTGTACTGGCAAAGGAAACAAGAAAACCGCCAACGTACTCAAACTTGTCCGGGTTGTTCTGGCAATACTCCTTCAGTTTCTTCTCGGACTCTATGCCCGCACTAGCGTTTAGAGCTATGCAACCAATCTTTGGCAACCCTTCATTGGTATAGTCCCACGTGTCACTGATCCATTTTGCCACGGTCAAAACGTTTTGATACATAAGAGAATTGGCACAGAACACCCACCCAGGGGGATCAATCAGGGGCTGGGAAGCAGACAATGAAAACACTGGCACCTTGTCCCTCTCAGCAAAGGGCTTCAGTATCGCTGCAACATAATCGATAGGATTGATAATAACTTTCGCCCCTCGGACCTTTGACCACTCATAACCGGGTATAACCCGTGAAGCGTCCATCTTCTCATCCCAGGCGATAACCCTTAGTTTCACGCCGGGGATGGGGTCATCCTCGTTGATATGTCTGACCAGATCCTGCAAGGCCATATACAAGGGGATCAGCGCAGGCGAAGCAGGCCCTGTAAGGTCCGTGATAGTGCCTATGGTTATCACCCGCTTCCCTTCCTCCCCACCCCCGCAACCCAGCAAAGGTGTGGCTACCAGTAAAGCTACAATCATGAGAGCGGCCATGGCTATCTTCAGTTGTTGTCTCATCTCTTCCCCTTTCGTCTCATTCGTTCTGTAGCATAATTCACATATCTCACACTGGCATAGGATTCCACCCCCTCTGACTATTCGGACTAATTCATTTGTCGGATTTTCTGAAATCAGTTCTTACCCAGGCAGGCTTCAACATATTTTGAGACATATCACACAGTCTGTTGCTACAAGGATGCAGCCTGGATGTCGTCACCTGGATATTCACAAAGTTCGATCTGCAACCCAAAGGTGTTTGCATAGTCGAAGGTCGCCTCCTTGTTTTGCCCCACCTGAAACAGATGCAGCAGCTTGATGCCTCGGGACTCCATCTCGGCAATCGCCTCCTCCATGTTAGGCACCTTCAGCGAGATGCAGATCACGCCTTCTTTTCGATTTGCCAGTGCTTGTGCTATTAGCCCGTTTGGGTCTGTTGGTTGAATGAATTCGAAGCCCAATCGGTGAAAGCGCACCTTGCAGCCCCATTCATCCGACACCCAGGGCGGATCGAATTCCGTTCCAAACAACTCCCCGAAGAGATTGGCGGCCGCATCTACATCCTTAGCATAGGCATGAAAATGATCGATCCTCTCAACTTTCATCGGCCCTTTTACCTCCTTGCGTTAATTAGAAGCGCACATTCAGAGCTTCAGCGCAGCCTGATAGCCTTCAGCCACGGCCTCCGCTATTCTCCTTGGCTCAACGGAGTCGCCAATGCTGTAAATCTCAGGAACCTTCCCCTCCAGCGCTTGTAGAAGCTTCCTGTTCGGCCTGGCGCCGGCAGCCAGAACTATGATATCTGCTTCAATGGTCTGTTTTCCCCCGTCCTTGGTGGTGATGACCAAACCCTTGTCTGTCAATTCCTCATATTCAACACCAGTTAGCATGGTCACTCCAAGAGCAGCCAGCCTTCCCAGAAGCATCTCTCTGACCCCTGGCCCGATTCGGGTGGCCATCTTCGGCCCCCTCCTCGTTATGGTAACCTTCTTACCCATCTCTGCCAGGAAATCCGCAGTTTCGCATCCCACCAGCTCACCCCCAATGACAACAACCTTCTCTCCTACCAGCTGGCCTTGTAAAACCTGCTCAGCAGTAAACACACTGCTCCGCCTAATGCCCTGGATGTCTGGAACGAAGGGACTTGCACCTGTGGCCAGGATAACTGCGTCTGGTTTAGCCTTCTCTATTAGCTCTGGCGTGGCCTCAACGCCAAGGTTGACCTTGACGCCGCGCTTCTCCATCTGCGTTGAAAGGTAACCTGCTAAAGGAGCCAGGTTGTTCTTGTGCGGTGGCACCGTTGCCAGAAGCAGTTGCCCGCCAAGCTGGGGCTGTTTCTCGTACAGCGTTACCCGGTGCCCCCTCAGCGCCGCCACCCTGGCCGCCTCCATACCACCGGGGCCGCCGCCTACCACTACCACCTTCTTCTGTCTGGCCGCTGGCTTGATCTCATATTCCCGCTCCCGGCTCACGGCCGGGTTTACTGAGCATTGCATGTTAGCCTCAGTCAGGGCAGTGTTGACACAGCGCATGCAGGCTATGCACGGCACGATTTCATCTGTTTTGCCAGAGGCAGCTTTCTTGGCCCAATCCGGGTCAGTGATCAAGCCTCTGCCTATGGCGATGAAGTCAGCCCTGTTCTCCCGTAGCATCATTTCCCCGATTTCGGGGGTGATCCTCGACCCTGCTATTACCGGCATAGTCACATGTTTCTTAATCCTGTCTGTAAAGAAGGCCTGGCTGTTTGGCGGCTCCTCCATGGACAGTGACAGGAATGCTTGAAACTCCGCTGGATCTGTCACCTGTGATAGGTCAGGCATACCCCATCCAGCAATATAACCGCGGATAGCATCGGCACCTGCCTGCTGGATCATCTGGGCTACCTGAAGGCACTCGTCAAAAGTGAATTCACCCTCTATGCCGAACTCCACCCAGTTCAGCCTGACTATCACCGGGAAGTGCTGCCCCGCTGACTCTTTGATGGCTCTTATGATTTCAAGGAGAAACCTGGCCCTGTTCTTTAGCTCACCCCCATACTCGTCCTGGCGCTTATTTGAGGCGGCAGATAGAAATTGGGCCGGAAGGTAAAGACCCTGGGCATGGATGTCCACGGCATCAAATCCCGCCTTCTTGGCGCGTTGTGCTGCCTCGGCGTACTTGTTCACCAGTTGCTTGATCTCGGCAATGGTCAGTTCCCTGGGCACTTCAGGGTTTTCCCATGCCCACCCACTGCTTGGCATGGGGATCGCCGAAGGCGCTACAGGCTGCCTGCCAGTTAGCGCTGACTTGGCCACTCTTCCACCATGGTGTAGCTGTAAGGCTGTCTTGGCTCCGTGTCTGTGGATAGCCTCAGCCAACTGGCTCAGGCCCGGCACGAACTTGTCATCATCCACCACCAGCCGACCGCGCATATCCATGCCGGTGGTAGCATCAACGCACGTCACTTCAATAATCACTAACCCAACGCCCCCTTTGGCTCGTGCCTCGTAGTAGTCCATCAGTTTCTCGGTGACGTATCCTTCGGTGCTGCCATGCCCGGTTCCCATTGGCGGCATGACAATCAGGTTCCTCAGTTCCATTTCTCCGATGCGACCAGGAGAGAATAGCCTTGGGAAGAATGGATTCTTGTCTGGCATCATGCCCCTTTTCTTACCCTTTCCACTGTGATCCCGGTGGCCCTGCCTCCCCCCAGTAGAATGGCCTGGCGTAGGCCACCATCATGTCAACCACCTGATCATCATAGGTATAGCCGCAGCGCTGCCCGCCGTCTATATTCATGGTCTGGGCGGTGACCCACTCTGAAGCGTCCGAGGCAAGGTACACCGCAGCAGCAGCCACATCTTCCGCAGTGCCGAGCCGCTTGATGCAAAGGGCAGCCGTGTTCACTTCCTCCGGCATCATGCTGAAAAACTCCTTGGTCCTCTCATGAACCACGGGACCAGGGGCAATGCAGTTCACCCGAATGTTGTAAGAGGCCCACTCCCAAGCCAGGGCCCGGGTAAGCGATATGATGCCTGCCTTGGCAGCGGAGTAGGAAACGTGCTTGGCCACCCCAACGGAGGCCTGAGAAGAGATGTTGATAATATTGCCCCTCTTCTGCTCCGCCATCACCTTGGCTACAGCCTTGCTCATCAGCAAAACGCTGCTCAGGTTCAAACGAATGAATCCCTCCCATTCCCCCTCAGTGAGGTCCATAGTCTTGATGAAATAAGCTCCTCCAGAGTTATTGACCAGGATATCTATCCGCCCAAATTCCTTCATAGTTCTGCTCACCAGATTGTCTATCTGGTCCGTTTTCGTCACATCAGTAGGCACAACCAGCGCCTTTCTCTTCCGGGCCCGGACCTCCTTCGCTGTGGCCTCCAGTGCCTCCACGCCTCGCGCTGCACAGACCACATGGGCACCAGCATCGGCAAAGGCCAGAGACATTCCCCGGCCCAGGCCTGTCCCAGCTCCAGTGACTATGGCCACCTTGTCCGTTAGCTTGAACTTGTCTAGGATCACGGCTCTCCTTTCTTTCTGATCGTGTACTTAGACTCTATCAGCCCATGGCAGCCAGCGTAATATCATCACCTGGATATTCGCATAGCTCGATCATCACCCCGAAGGTCTTGGCACTGTCAAAGGCCACCTCCCTTAGCTTCCCTACCTGCATGCTGGCAAGCACCTTGATACCCTTCGATTCCATTTCAGCAGTCGCTCTTTCGATGTCTGGCACTTTTAGAGAGATACAGATACCCCCCTCCTCCCAGGAGCCTGATGTTTCCAAGGCTTTGGCGGTCATGCCCTCTGGATCAGTAGGCTGGATGAACTCCAGGTGCAGGGGGTTGAGAGCAACGCGGGCACCGGATTCAGGAACTTCGACAACAAGGTAGAAATCCTTGCCCAGGAGCGGCCCGAAAAGCTCAACAGCCTTATCCACGTTCTTGACGTAGACGTGAACATGATCAATCCTCTCTACTTTCATTCTGTGGTTATCTCCTTTCGATCCTCAGCCACCCTAGCTGAACTTGGAATGCCGTTCTGGAACGCCGGATTTTTTATTGGAGCAATCAGCGAAGGCATCACCTCGCTTGATAGCCTCCCATTGAGAAGTTTAGACGGCGTGTTATTGTATCATCGGAAGAGTCATTTGTCAATGGATAAGCGTGAAGGTGTGTAGTAATATCGATCATTGTGCCACATCATCTTATAGTTATTGACGAAATATGCCAACTTGTATTATGTTTCATCACCAGCCCATTGACAAATGCTAGTCACACCAGGCTATAATATGCAGTGCTGATAGAGGCTGAATGCCTTTCACCGGTAGGGTAGAAACTCCCAATCGATGATATTGGCAGCGCTGCCAGGAATACGACGGAGACTGAACCGTGGTGAAAATGGACGCCAATTTGGATGTCATTGATCTGAAGATTCTGAAGGAGATCCGATCCAATGGTAGACTACCTGCATCACATTTCGCCAGAGAACTTGGAATCAGTGAGACCTATGCTTGCAAAAGGCTGCAAAGACTCCTGGATCGGAAGATCACCAGGATCACAGCCTTTGCCAACCCTTTGGCTTTGGGATACCGACTTATGGCGCTAACAGGAATCCAGGTATCACCGGCAAAGCTGCGTAGCGTTAGCGACAGGCTGCGGGACATCCCGAATGTGAAACTGGTGACCATAGCCGCTGGCTGGCAAGATATCATTATCTGGAGCATGTTTGCCAACGCGTCGGATCTTTCCATCTTCTTGGCCAGGGAATTGGGTAGCATCCCCGGCATTCAATCCGCCGAAACAATGATGGTCATCGAATGGCGCGTCTGCTTGTCACCACCGCATTCCCATAACTGGAGAATCATGTCTTTCTCAGACGCGCTCTCCTCTCATTCAGAGCCCTGGCGCGATCGACAAGAACAGAAGGCTCCTCAGGCTCAACAAAGAGACCAGGACTCAGGCCTCAGCATTGACCAACTTGATTTGAGGATTCTTCAGGAGCTGGAAGAGGACGGTCGCCAGGCGGTGTCGCATTTAGCCAAGAAGCTTGGCATAAGTTGGGCCAATGCATCTGCCAGACTACAGAGGCTTCTGGATAAGCAGATTACAAAGGTCGTTGCCTTTGCCAGCCCGCTCCATCTGGGGTATCGCACCTTCGGTATGGTAGGTATCAAAGTCTCACCGGGAGATATCGATACAGTCATGGATAAGGTTCAGACTCTGCCCAACGTATGGTCCTTGATCCGAGTGACTGGTCGCTATGATGTCATTGTTGAGACGATGTTTCCAGGCCCGATAGGCCTATCTGACTTCTTAGCAGAAGAACTGGGCCCCATCCCAGGCATCCAGTCCATGGAAACCATGGTCGCCCTCGACTATAGGAAAATGTCTTTTGGAGATCTGGCATCCTCATATTTGCAGCGCACTGAACAGGGTATATAGTCTTCTTTGAGACCGAAGCTATCCTGTCGAGCTAGTCATCCCGCCATCAACGATAATCGTTATGCCAGTGGTGTAGCCTGCGGCAGCGGAAGCAAGGAAAATAACCGGTCCCGCTATCTCTTCAAACTTCGCAGCCCGCTTCAAGGGAACCTTATTGTAGATGTTCACCAGGTGAGGGTAAAAGGGGAGAAACTCCTGCAAACCGGGGAGGGCAATGAAGCCCGGAGCTACGGCGTTGACCCGGATATTGTAAGGAGCCCAATCGACTGCCAGGGTCATGGTGAGATTCATTACTCCGGCTTTGGCTGCGCCGTAGGCAGGATTGCAAGGGGCTGCCCGAACGCCCTCGCAGGAAGCGATGTTGACAATACAGCCACCCCCCTGTTTCATCATAGCGCCCACCACTGCCTTGCTGCACAGGAATACAGACTTCAGGTTTTCTCGTACCATGAAGTCCCAACCCTTTCCATCCAACTCCAAGGCTTTCTCCATGGAGCCGCCACCAGCGTTGTTAACCAGGATGTCGATACGGCCGAACTCAGCCAGGGTCTTTTTCACAAGGTTGTCCACCTGCTTCTTCACCCGAACATCGGTCTGAACAGCCAGAGATCGGCGACCCAGGCTGCGAATCTCTGCTGCCGCTTCTTCGATCCCCTCGACAGTTCGGGCACAGACCACCACATCAGCCCCGGCCTTAGCCATCTCCAGGGCAATAGTCCTTCCTGTCCAGCGGCCACCCCCAGTAACAATAGCTACCTTATCTTTCAGAGAAAACAGCGAACTCACCTTTCACCTCCTAGATTTGCTTCAGCGTTCAGGCTTACGTGTATGTGGTGCCCAGAGCATTGGCGTAGGCGTCGGACGAGTCTTGCGGCACACCCAGGCAACCCTTTCATCGGCCGTTGCTGCCCTGAACAGCACAAGTGCTTAGGATTCCCGGCTAAGCCGGCAGTCCGTAGGCAGCTCTCACCCTGGCCAAATCCTCTTTTGACGGAAGGGCCTGCCCCCTGATGCGGCTGGGGATGGGCAGACCTGCTCCCCTTCTAATATCAACAGCCATCTCGGTGGTCTTGGCGACTATGGTGACGGCGTTCAGGACTGGCACCTCCTGCTGGCTCCCGACGGTTATCTTGTTGAAGCCGGCCAAGGTGCAGAGTGGCCCCAGTCCACAACAGCCAATTATTACCACATCAGCACCATCGGCAACACAGCCTCTGGCCACCTCTTCGATACTGGAGGCAATAAGACTGGGATCCTGCATGCCTTTCGTCATGGCCTCATCAAAGGGAGTCTTGTCCGTCCTCACCCCGTTGATGATCAGGCGGTCTTGCAAACTGTGCTGCCTGACCTGATCCTCCATCAGGGCCACTTGCCCTGGCATGTTGGCAGTGATTATGGCGAACTTACGGCCTATCTGGCAGGCGAAGTGCAGAGTTGACTCGCAGGCTCCGAAAACCGGTATGCCGACAGCGGCCCTGGCTTCCTTAATCCCAGGGTCTCCAAAACAGTTTACCCAGGCCCCATCAAAGCCTTCCTTTTCTGCCTCCAGGAGTGCGTCTATGATGGGCCTTTTGTTCAGGAAATCGAAATAGGGATTGTCCAGGTCTTCGAGGTGATCCGTCGGGTGGCCGCCCTTGGCCGGCTTCAGCACCACTTCGGTGTCCGGCCGCAGGACGTTGTCGAAGCTGGGCTTCATCATGCTGAACATAGGATCCAGGAACTCTTCAGGCAGGTCAAGGATCTGAACCATGCAAAGTCTCATATGACCCCCTTTCTATCTGTGTGAGGTATAGCACAGTCTTCTGCTTCTCGTCAAAGACGCCATGCACAGGCAGCCGACAAGACCTGACAAACTCTATGATTGTACCAAGTCAGCCTATTCTGTGGGATTGTCGGTTACCGCATTGCGCGATTCGCCAGATGGTGCAATAGGGATGAGTTTCGGCTATTTGAGTGCCCACCGGCAAGATTGCCCTGCACAGACTGAGTTCGCGTATCTGCGCTCCCTTCACACGCCTTCTATTTCCAGTATTCTGTCGATCCGGAAAGTCCTTTCCTCGTTCCGCTTCATGCAAAATGCCCGCATTCCCAGGTATTTCTTGCCACGGTACTCCATCTCCCCAAGCGCCTCGGGCCTCACGGTTCTTCTCGTCTTCTCGTCGTTAGGCTTCAGGTACACTATTTGCAGTGTCGCCTTGTCCTTGATGGCTCTCTTGATCACTTCAAGCTTATTATCGAGCGGGCAGGATTGTTCCGCTTTCCTGTATTGGTATCTAGTCAGAAAATCTACCACCTTGTAATCTGTCCAGACGTGTTTCTTTTGAATAGGCTTTTTCAGGATAATGCCATCCAGCCTGGTGCACCGGCTCAGTGCCACATAGGCCTGCCCGTGGGCAAATGTGCCCTTGCCGATATCGATGACCACCCTATCAAACGTCTTACCCTGGCTCTTGTGTATGGTTACCGCCCAGGCAAGCATCAGGGGGTACTGTCTGAACCTGCCGATGACTTCTGACTGCAACTCTCCTCCGTCGGCGAAGAACCAAAAGATCTCCCAAGTGTAGGGCGTAATCTCCACGGTTTCATCATCGGCCAACTCAGCCGTAATGATACACTCATCAGTCTTGTCGCCAGCTATGCGGGTAATTCTGCCGATGGTGCCGTTGACCCAGCGGCCATCGATATCATTATTGAGCATCATGATCTGTGCCCCTACCTTGACCTGGAGATCAATTGCAGTAGGAAGGTATTCGTTACCAAAATCCCCCTCGATATCAGCAGTGAAGGTGTGGAGTCTGGTTTTCAGTTTTGCCAGTTGCTGGCTATTGACCTTGTCTGCAAGCCTGTTCGTTGTCGTAATGTAAACGCAGAAATCATCCGGAGATGGTTCGAATTCCGGCATATACCTCTGGTTGAGAAGCTCTAGCCCCTCTTCGGTAATCGATTTGTTCCGGACGGAGTTGAGCAGGTCGATAAACTCTTGGTCATGCTGGCGGTAGACCTTCTCCAGTTCCACAAACTCCATTTCAAAGGAGTCGAACACCTTGGCACTGTAGAAGTATGGTGTCTCATAAAGAGAGCTGAAAGCTTCCTTTTCAGTGCTAGTGATAACAGGAGGCAACTGGTAGAGGTCGCCGATAAAGATCATCTGTAGGCCGCCAAAAGGCCTGTCTGCGCTGGGGCCGTTCAGTCGCAGGAATTTGTCCATACAATCGAGTAGATCGGCTCTCACCATTGAGATTTCATCGATGACTATGGCATCCAAGTTTCTGTAGATATTCTCTCCGTCATCACTGAAAGGCACTTTCTTGACCCGTTCCAAAGTGATGTTGGGCTTGAACCCGAAGAAGGAATGGATCGTCTGCCCCTTAACGTTGAGAGCAGCAACACCAGTGGGCGCCAGCACCGCGACCTTCTTATTGGTCGTCTGGCGGAAGTAGTAAAGCAGAGTCGACTTCCCTGTGCCCGCCCGTCCGGTGATGAAAACGCTCGTACCGGTATGTTCCATCATGTCGAGGGCACGTCTAAACTGCTCGTTCAGGTCTATTGACGGTTGTTTGTATTTGGGATCCAACATATGCTTATAGGCAGCGTTGGCTTCGATCAGGCTGAAGGCAGGTCTTTCATCTCGATAGATTACAACCCTGCTTTGTAACCGTCAAGACGTCACGTTCTCGAGATCCGTGTCCAAAGGCGCCGACGGCACATTCGTCAGTTTCGTTGAGCCACATTACGTCAGTTTGTGCCATTCAAAGTGAGATCGGATCGATTCTATTCTTCTTGGTTGCTTGCCTCGAAATGTGCGCAGACCAGCTATAGGTGCGGGTTAAGATTACTCATGACTCGATGGCACAAGTAAATCAATTTGCAGTTGATCTCAATGTTCTCCTTGGGCGTAGCAGAAGATATATCCAACCTGAAAGGTTTCATCAGTCTGTCATCGAAAACTGCCTGTGGGAGTGTATCTCTGATTCTCATGACAACGATGTTCAAGTTTCCGAGAGAAGATAAAACCATCTTCACCCCTAGGAACGAATAGTCAAGGTCATACTGGAGAACCTCCACAGCAGCATCGGCCGATATCCGGTCGTAGAGCCTGACAAAACACTCATTTTGAATGGACTTATCCGTAGTGTCTTCTTTCACTGTGCGCCAGATAGGAATGCCGCCAGTCAGCACTGTGGCTGGCAAGCTGAACTTCCTTTTTGTTGTTACCGCCTTTGTTTCTGTGTAAGCCTGTATTCTTCCCTTGATAACCAAGGAGGTATTCGTGGAATCCATTATTCTCACCTGGCCACCCTTATCCGAGAAGTGGATTGCTCTCTCCGCGAATCTCAGAGTCTGTGCTCTGTAGGCCCGAGACGGCTGGCGAAGCTCCGAATCACGGCACGCAAACGCCACCAGGCCCAGGTCTCTCAGCTTCTGAGCGGTCAATTCTGCCATTTGCATGGTGTCATGGTGGGTGATGATTCTGGGAATCTCTCCAGATAAGAGAAGTCGTGTCCTGTAAAGGTCTTTACCAACGATGGCTGCCACTTTCTCTACCAGATTTGCCTCAAGTGTATGTGAGGGAGCCGTTGCGACATGCACAATTTCATGTTCAGTCATCAGTGTTCCCTTGCGATCTAGTGGCCTCCCAAACGATATCACCTTTTTGGCCGAGTGGAAAGAGGCGAGGCCCTGGTCTGTTCGAGCCTCGATAAAAGCAGCCTGAGATACGTCGGCTGTATTTATCAGCCCACAGCTCATGAGTGTTCAGGGTTTGGCCAATACCACGACGATGCAAAGAGCCATAATGTGTCCTATTCTCATCGATAGTTGACGTAGAGATTCCCATAGCACGTAACCGGGCTGTTGGCCCCTTGGTCAATTGGTGAATTCTATCTCAATGGCGTGTTGGTCGTCGGATAGCAGTAGTGCAGGAAGACTGTTGCCTATGGTCACGATTTTCTCATGGCGAGAATCCTCACCATCTTCGGAAGCGCCTCTGCTGCCACATAGGAAGGCGCGTTGCATCCTATTCTGACGATAAGCCTCCCCCGGCACACATGCTCAGCTGTTTCCATCAGGACTTCGCACAGCCGAGGATAGCAGTTCTCCGTAAGCTTTCTGGTTCCGTAGCTGTCTTTGTGGGTATCGAGACCGCAAAACCACAGAATGAGCTCTGGTTCAAATTCGCGAATGAGGGGAGGGACCTCGTTGCGAAATCTGCGTACAAACTCGTCGTCTCCAGATGCATGGGGAAGACACACTTTGGTTTTTCCTTCTCCTTTGCCGTACGCGCAATAGCAGATGTGAAGAATATCTTTGTCTTCTGAGAAGATATCCCTGGTGCCATCGCCGTGATGGGTGTCGGTATCAACTATGGCGAACCTTGTTCCTCTGCCGGTTTCCCTTGCCAGAGCTACGGCAATGGCCTCGTGATTGATGTAGCATCCTCCCCAGGCGTAATCCCTCCGGGCATGGTGTCCACCGGCCCCAACAAGGGCAAGGGCATTATGCATCTCGCCGGAGAGGACTTTATCGAAAGCCATTGCAACGGCTCCCGCTGAATAAAGGCTCACTTTCCAGTATCCTCCTCTCTTAACCTCCGCCACCCACTCCTCGGTATGCACCTTGAGGACAAGAGTCTCAGTGACTGGTTCCGCTTCAAAGAAACTTACTCCTTCTTCCAAGAGTAGACCCTCTCCTTTCAGAGCATCGAAAGCTCTTCCGATGTTCATGTCTAAAGGAGCATGTTCATTTCTCATTATCTCGTGATAGAAAATGCCAGTCGTCTGCATCAAGTGCCCCCCAGTTCGCTCCAGGCATCTCTCTTGTAATTATGAGGTTGTCTATTGCCTGTTATCCTCTCGTGAGATAGTGCAACCTATTGTACCACGCTTTTGGGGGTACGAGGCCTAATTGCTTTTCTTTAATCCTGCTGGGTAGCAAACCAAAGTATGAAACGCAATGCGTCGGTGGGCTCCGCCGACTAACCAGCCAAGAGACTACTGTGTTGGGCATTATGCCACCACAACCTACGGCTGAGTGCAAAGTGGTGCAGCTTGAACTCCTGCAAGGCTATCGGCGGGGCAAATTAATATGGGACGGCCCTTGGGGTCACATTACGTCGGTTGTTTGCTCTTTTGTGATCTGGGCTCAAATAGGTTACAATCCTAGCTAAATCACGCACTCTTCACTTCTGAGGTGAGCTCTCGGTACCTGAAAACCACTCGATTGGTTGGAGGAAAGACTATGAACAAAATCACCATGGGGCCTCAGACGCTGATCTACCCTATGCCTGCGCTCCTAGTCGGGGCAAATGTCGATGGCAAACCAAATTTCATGGCAGTAGCCTGGTCAGGCATTGCCAATGGCGAGCCACCAATGATTTCTGTGGCCATCCGGCATCATCGCTATACCCTTGGAGGCATCAGACAGAACATGACTTTTTCCGTGAATGTACCCTCCACAGATATGGTAGTGGAAACGGATTACTGTGGTATTACCTCTGGTTCTAAAGCAGGCAAAGTGGAGGTCTGCCAGTTCAAAGTGTTCTACGGCAAATTAGGCAGTGCTCCGCTTATTGAACAATGCCCCGTCAATCTGGAGTGTAAGGTTGTCCACATCTTGGACTTGGGCAGCCATTCCCTTGTCGTTGGTAGAATTGAGGAAACCCATGTTTCAGAGAACTGCCTGACCGATGGCAAGCCAGACGTCAGCAAAATCAAGCCTTTTGCGTACACTCCATCCCCAGATCGTCAATACCAGGCGCTTGGAGATGTCATAGCCAGGGCATTCAGCGTTGGCGAGAAACTAAGAGCGAAAGGCAAACGCCGAGAATGAGAATGGGTTGACGAGCAACATAACGTTCAGAGCATCCTCCGAGGCGAGCCCTTTCAGAGCATTTGAGCCTCCGAACTGTATCGTTTCTTTGTCCAAAGAAATCCCATATCGTCCGAGTACCAGGGATGATATTCCTGCCCAGCTTTTGCCAGCGTTCTTCTGCTCCTTTATCAAGGTAATAAAGTCAGACGTAGAAACGTACTTCTTGTTTTGTAGCCAGTCGGTTAAAGACTCCCTCAAGATCTCAGAAACTCTCTGCCTTCCTTCTCAGCTATCTCCTTCAGCTTTGAGTAGATCTGCGCTTCCAACTTGAACGTTACTACTACCTTAGCCATAAGGGTATGGTATTACAGAGTATTACCCCTTTCAACCACCCGGAAGGTTGGTACAAAAGTGAATCTGCATAGCTTCAGATTCCCTTATCAATCCACGGATTAAGGGTCAAATCGCGGGCTTGACAGGGCTCGAATCATGGTGCTATACTAATAGTTCGCGTGGCAAGGCCCGGGCCATCAGTTGTTGTGAACAGTATTTCCTCGCCTTGCCTGTACCTTAAAAAGTGAATATTGGTACTGCTTCGGGTAAGTAAATCAAGCTACTAAGGGCGCACGGCGGATGCCTTGGCGTCAAGGGCCGAAGACGGGCGTGGCAAGACTGCGATAAGCCTTGGTGAGCTGTCTAGCAAGCTTAGCCAGGGATGCCCCAATGGGGAAACCTGCCCCGGTAAAACCGGGGCGTACCTAGCTGAACACATAGGCTAGGTAAGGCAACCGGGAGAACTGAAACATCTTAGTAACCCGAGGAAGAGAAATCAACCGAGATTCCCCTAGTAGTGGCGAACGAACGGGGAAGAGCCTAAACCCTAAAGGAAGAGTGGGCCTTGGAGCCTTATGCCATTAGGGGGTTGTAAGGCATAGCAGCCTGGTCCAAGACAGGCACAGAGTTACAAACCTTGCCTCTAGTCGAAGGTTCCTGGAAGGGACAACCATAGAAGGTGAGAGTCCTGTAGGCGAAAGGGAGCAAGGCTCTGGCTATGACCTTGAGTACCGCGGGACACGGGAAATCCTGCGGGAAGCTGGGGGGACCACCCTCCAAGGCTAAATACCCTTGACGACCGATAGTGGACCAGTACCGTGAGGGAAAGGTGAAAAGCACCCCGGGAGGGGAGTGAAATAGTACCTGAAACCGTGTGCCTACAAGCGGTCAGAGGTCGCCTTTGGCGACTGATGGCGTGCCTATTGAAGAATGAACCGGCGAGTTGATCTATGTCGCTAGGTTAAGTGACTGTAGTCGCGGAGCCGAAGCGAAAGCGAGTCCGAATAGGGCGTAGTGGACTTCGGTCCACGGGTGGCGTGGATCAGACCCGAAACCGAGTGAGCTACCCATGGTCAAGGTGAAGCGGGAGTGAAATCTCGTGGAGGCCTGAACCCTTCAGTGTGGCAAAACTGTGGGATGAACTGTGGGTAGAGGTGATATGCCAAACGAACTCGGAAATAGCTGGTTGTCCCCGAAATGCATTGAGGTGCAGCCTCAGGAGTTCAGCTATGGAGGTAGGGCACTGGATGAGCTAGGGGGAGAGAATCTTACCAACCTCAACCAAACCACCAATGCCATAGCTTATATCCTGGGAGTGAGACTGTGGGGGATAAGCTTCATAGTCGAGAGGGAAACAGCCCAGACCATCAGCTAAGGTCCCGAAGGTGGGCTAAGTGGCAAAGGAAGTAGAGTTGCTCAGACAGCCAGGATGTTGACTTAGAAGCAGCCATCATCTAAGGAGTGCGTAACAGCTCACTGGTCGAGTGATTCTGCGCCTATAATTTAGCGGGGCTCAAGCCCACCACCGAAGCTATGGACTCGCCTTTGGGCGAGTGGTAGGGGACCGTTCCCTTGGCAGGGAAGCCCTGACGTGAGTCAGAGTGGAGCAAAGGGAAGTGAGAATGCCGGTATAAGTAGCGCTAAGGTGTGTGAAAAACACACCCACCGAAAGCCTGAGGTTTCCTATGCAACGTTGATCGACGTAGGGTTAGTCGGGCCTAAGCCGAGGGCGAGAGCCGTAGGCGATGGACAGCTGGTTAATATTCCAGCACCGCTAGCCTCGTTAAACCTTGGGGGACACAGAAAGGTAGGCTGATCGTACCTATTGGACATGGTGCGTTCCTTCGACTCTGTTGGAGGGGAAGCTGAGGGGAAACCCAACGCGACTCAGCCAATCCTAAGCTGTCTAGAAAAGCCCAATGGTTTGAGGTGAGCGTCCGTACCGCAAACCGACACTGGTAGGCAAGGGTAAATGCCCTAAGGTGGACGAGAGAACCCTCGTTAAGGAACTCGGCAAGTTAACCCCGTAACTTCGGGAGAAGGGGTCCCCCGCTCAGGCGGGGGCGCAGAGAAATGGCTCAGGCGACTGTTTAACTAAAACACAGGTCTCTGCTAAAGCGTAAGCTGAAGTATAGGGGCTGATACCTGCCCAGCGCCGGAAGGTTAAGGGAAGTGGTTAGGGGATCTCGTGGATTCGTCTTCGAGTGAACCGAAGCCGTGAACCGAAGCCCCGGTAAGCGGCGGCCGTAACTATAACGGTCCTAAGGTAGCGAAATCCCTTGTCGGGTAAGTTCCGACCTGCACGAAAGGTGTAACGACCTGAGCGCTGTCTCAACGAGGGGCTCGGTGAAATTGAAGTACGAGTGAAGATGCTCGCTACCCGCGGCGGGACAAAAAGACCCCGTGGAGCTTTACTATAGCTTGGCACTGGATTAGGGCTTGGCATGTGTAGCATAGGTGGGAGACGGAGAAGCTCCGACGCTAGTCGGGGTGGAGTCACCGGTGAAATACCACTCTTGTTGAGTCTTTGTCCTAACCTCAGATCAAGCTGGGGGACACTGCCTGGTGGGTAGTTTGACTGGGGCGGTCGCCTCCTAAAAGGTAACGGAGGCGCCCAAAGGTCCCCTCAAGGTGGATGGAAATCACCTGTGGAGTGCATTGGCATAAGGGGGCTTGACTGTGAGACCTACAAGTCGAGCAGGGACGAAAGTCGGGCAAAGTGATCCTACGGTGCTACGTGGGAAGGCCGTGGCTTAACGGATAAAAGCTACCCCGGGGATAACAGGCTGATCTTGCCCAAGAGTTCACATCGACGGCAAGGTTTGGCACCTCGATGTCGGCTCATCGCGTCCTGGGGCTGGAGAAGGTCCCAAGGGTCGGGCTGTTCGCCCGTTAAAGCGGTACGTGAGCTGGGTTCAGACCGTCGTGAGACAGGTCGGTCTCTATCTGCCGTGGGCGCAGGAGATTTGAGGGGAGCTCTCCCTAGTACGAGAGGATCGGGAGGGACAGACTTCTGGTGTGCCAGTTGTTGTGCCAACAGCATAGCTGGGTAGCTACGTCTGGATGGGATAAGCGCTGAAAGCATCTCAAGCACGAAGCCCACCCCAAGATTAGATCTCCCACCCTTTCCGCAAGGAAAGGGGTAAGACCGCAAGGAGACTACTTGCTTGATAGGCGGCAGGTGTAAGCGGAGCGATCCGTTTAGCTAAGCCGTACTAATGGTCGAGGGCTTGATTTGCCCCTGGAGCAGTACCTTTATTTATATCGCGGGGTGGAGCAGTGGTAGCTCGTCGGGCCCATAACCCGAAGGCCGTTGGTTCAAATCCAACCCCCGCTACCATTTTTGAAGCTAAAATGCCCTCAATATGGCCCGTCCAGTTGGGGGCATTTTCATTTTAGCTAACGGATAGCTAACCAACTTTTTCAACTACCTCTTTGTCACGCTTGGGAGCCAGCAGTTCGTCAAATCGGACAGCGGCAGCCGCTTGGAGCCCGGGGGCCACATGGGAGTAGGTATCAAGGGTTATCTGTATGCTGGCATGGCCTAATCTCTCTTGAACTATCTTGGGATGGACACCCTGTTTCAGCATCAAGGAAGCATGGGTGTGTCTGGCATCGTGTAATCGGATTCCCTGAAGGCCGGTGCGCCTTACCAGTTTAACCCAAGCATGGGTTACCGTATCAGGAAGTAGTGGTCTACCGTCCAGTTGAGAGAAAACCAGTTCATCCTCTCTCAGCGGGATCTCCAGCATGGTTCGCCTTGCCTCCTGTGCTTCCCTATGCGCTCTGAGAGCAATACAAGCTGACGGTGGAAGAGCTATGGTCCGGCGGCCTTTGGCTGTTTTAGGTGCTCTGAAGGCAATTCCTCCATTTCGCAGGTGGTGAAGAGTACGCGCAACATATACCTGACCTAATGCCAGATCGACGTCACACCATTGCAGAGCCAGAAGTTCAGACCGCCTCATACCGGTGAAAAGTGCCAGATAGAATAAGGCATAGTAGGGTGTCTTCTTCGCGGCTTCAAGGAAAGTGTAAATATCTTCTTCGGAAAGAGTGTGCATCTCGTGAGGCTGAAAGCGGGGGGTGGCTACTGCGTCAGCCGGATTTCTGACCAGCAATCCCCACTTGACAGCCGTTTGCAGGGCATCATGCAGGGTAACGTGATGATGTCGTACTGTTCTCGCGCTCAGTCCCCCCTACCATCACACCGGCCGCTTGATAGCTTCTCGGAGTAGTAGCGCTGGAGATGTTCGGGCTTCAACTGTGTCAGAGATATCGAGCCGAGACCCGGGATAAGGTGACGCCTGACGATGTGTTCATACCCCTCGGCGGTCCTCGGGGACAGATTAGGCCATGCGTAGTCCTTCAACCATCGCTCCAGGTATTCGGCCAGGGTAGTCTTGCCAGGCTTCATGAAGGTGCCGGTATCGAGCTGGTGCAGGAGCTCCGCCAGGCGCTTCTCCGCATCCTTCTTAGTCCCTTTGACGCTAACCCATTGCTGCCTACGCTTGCCAGTGGCCGGGTCATAGCCGAGGGTTAGGACAATCGTGTAGCTATTCTTGTATCGCTTGATTATGTGACCTCTCATTATCTGCCTCCCTAAACCAATCTGGAAATTGGGCCTTCAGCTCTTCCGGCCACTCGTCCATTTTGTTCTTAATCCATCTTACTAACTCTTCACTCGGCGGCTTTCTAGTGATTTGTCCGTAAAGCCATATGACGTTCATCATGCGAAGGTTGCTATGCAAAGTTGCCAAATCTCTGTTCCTGGTGCTTGATCTTTCGATAAATTCCATGCTGACTTCACCCAGGGCGAGAAACGAAGCGATATAATCGAGCGCTTTTACATACTCTTCTGCCTTGTCTTTCCAAATAGCATAGATGCGTGAAACCCACTTGGCTTCCCGGACAGTAAGTAAGGTGTCGCCATGTTCCAGTCGATAGACGTAGCACAGTATCACTGAGGGTAGCGCTTCCGGCGGAATGGGATACTTGTCTAGTTTAGACATATCCCAGGGTTCCTCCTCGGGGTCATTAATTTTTCTATACTTCGATATTTTTTTCTCCAATACCTCTATTTCAGGAGGCTTGCCCGACCATTTGACTTCTGCCTGAATCTTTTCAGCCAATTGGGTTCGTCCCAACTTGCGGAACCTACGTGAGTAGTCAAGAATCATGGTTTCTTCTTTATGTGTAATCTTGGCTCGTTTGCGCTTGACTGCCATCTTAATCCCTCTATTCCTAACAGTCGCTTCTCTTAGTCCCTACATTAGGCATTGTCAGTCCTGTTACTAAGAATTATAATTCCTACTAGAGATAGTTGTCAAGTAGGAGGTTGTGAGAATGTCTAAGAAGGAGAGCGAACGCCTGACAATGACGGTAGTCGAGGCGGCGGATGCTCTAGGGATTTCAAGGGCAACTGCATACAGTTTGTGTCGGGAGGGGAAGCTACCTGTTATTCGAATATCGGAGCGGCGGTTGGTAATTCCTAAAGCCGCCCTTCAGCGAATGCTGGCTGAAGCTGGCAAGCCTAACAATTAGGCAGCAGCCGACTCGAAAGGAAGGAAGGATTATGACGCAAAGGCCGGGCGGCAAAAAGCCTCACTTCCGGGATAAGGTTCTCCGTTGCTGTGATTGTGGACGGGAGTTCACTTTCACGGCTGGAGAGCAAGTCTATTTCCATAGCAAGTCATTATCTGAGCCAAAGCGTTGCAAGCCGTGCCGTCAGCGGCGGCGGACCACCCTGGTGCCAGACCACAACAGACAGGATACCTTCAGGCGATATAGCGCTAATCAGGGCAGTGAAAAAGTAGGCCGCTAATGACTGCCGCCATAGTTTCAAAATGGGTGAGGGTTAACCGGCACAACCCATGTCCGGTCTGCGGCAAGCCGGATTGGTGTCTCGTATCCGGGGATGGAAAAGCCGCGATATGTGCCAGGATTGAGAGCGACAAGCCAGCCGGAAACAAAGGCGCAGGTTGGCTTCACAAGCTGGACGCAACCATGCCATTGCCACCACTACCTACGTTTAGACCAGACCCTAAACAGACACCGAAAGCAGCGCCCGACGTGTTAGACAAGACGTATAACGCTTTGCTAGAAGAGTTACAACTATCAGCCATACACCGAGCTAGCTTGCAGCGCCGGGGTTTAACAGACGCACAGATTGACAGCCTATGCTATAGAACATTACCGCCCACCGGACGAGGCAAGTTGATCATAAGACTTGAAACTAGGAGTGTTAGACTGGCAGGAGTGCCCGGGTTTTACCTTGAAGCTGGACAATGTCAGTTGGCAGGGCCAGTCGGTATCCTGATACCTGTGCGAGATATAAAGAAGCGCATCGTCGGGCTTCAAGTACGTTGCGATGAGGTAGGCGGCGGCAAATATAAGTGGCTATCAAGCAAAGGGTTTAACGCCGGGTGTTCGCCAGGAGCGCCGGTTCATGTGGCAGGGCTAGTCTCCAATGATAGCGAAATGTGGATTACGGAAGGGCCACTCAAAGCTGACATCGCTGCTTTGAAGTTGGGCCATCTGGTATTGGCAGTACCAGGCGTAGGGAACTGGCGAGGCGTGATACCGATAGTCCGTCAACTGAGGCCGAAACGCATCGTTATCGCCTTCGATGAAGATAAAAACCGGAACACCACCGTACGTCTGCACTTGGACACGCTGGCCGCTTTCCTCATTAGGTTCGGTTTACGCACCTTTGAAGCGGACTGGGATACTAGGTTCAAAGGACTCGATGATCTGCTGACGGGGGACTAGCCATGCCAGAGATTACGATTACGGAAAAGACAATCTCAAGGCCAATCACCATCACCGCTAATCCAGAATTACCAGAAATCTCATGGCGGGGCTTGTTCGCAGACTATCGAGACATGGTGGCGAATACTACCGAAGCAGCGGACGCTTTCCACTATGCTACTTTCCTTCAAGTCTTTGGGTGTACCCTAGGCCGAAGGCTTTTCGTCTATCATGCACGTAAGCTTTACCCAAACTTCTATACGTGTCTCGTAGGTAGAAGTGGAATAACTCGGAAAGATACGACATGGTTAAGAGGCCGAGACGTATTAGACAGGCTTCACCTGTCCCCAGAAGATGAGGGAAGTCCGCCATTCAAGGTGCTTCGGGGCATTCGAAGTTCCGAAGGGGTGCTGGACGATTTAGCCGGAGAGCGGAAGGTTAGACTCATAGAGCTTGGCGAGTTCTATTCTTTGTTGGCAAAAGCGAAACAGGAGTCAGTGGCCAACATTATTCCAGCCCTCAACGAGTTATATGATTCATCAGACGTGTTCAATGCACAAGTGCGTCAAAAACCCATCAAGCCAGCCAAAGAGCCTTTCCTGTCTATCACGGCTGGTACAACACAGGATTGGCTACAAAAGGCACTTACCGAGCGGGACATATACGGCGGCTTTGCGAATCGTTGGTGTTACTTTTATGGGCTGCCAAAGGACCCTATGCCCAATCCACCAAAGGTTGACCCGGAGAAGCGCATAAAGGTAGTCGAACGGTTGAATGAGATCCGCCAATGGGCTGATGGTGTGCCTGATGGAGAGATAACCATATCAAGTGAGGCAGAGGCGCTCTTTGAGCGATACTACAGCCAGTATTACTGGCGTTGCCAACAGCCGGGCTTAATACCTACGCTCATTGTCAGGGTCCAGGACTTCATCTGGAAGGTAGCTCTACTCTATGCCGCAGATGCCATGTCAAAAGTTATATCAGCAGATCACCTAGAACTGGCTATTGCGGTAGGGGGGTACCTCGAAGCAGGTGTTACTGAAGTATTCGCCAACTTCGGACAGTCGCAGAGCAAACAGAAGGAGATGCGGATAGTTGAATATGTAAAGAGTGCCGGGGGTCTAGTTCCGTATCGCGATGTCTATCGTAATCTGAATCTGGCCGCCAAAGAACTGGAGACAACAGTGGAGCCGTTACTCAGGTTAGGGGTACTGAGAAACCACTACGAGGGCAAGAAGAGGATGCTGCAGGCCACCTAAAATGCATGACACTACTGACATACTGACACTTAGGCACGAACTGAAGCTAAAGAATACCCCGACAATTGTCAGTCCAAACACTGACAGTTCAAACTGTCAGTAAACTGTCAGTGAAGTGTCAGTGAAGTGTCAAGAGTAGTGTCAGTGTATATATAGAAGCTAGGTAAGCATGAAGTGTCAGTAAAGAACGAAAATAAATTCTGTTTTGAGGGGTGACCAATGAACGTCCAATGTCCCCATTGTGGCAAAACAGTGGTGGTAAGTGGTCTAGGACGGAAACGGCTGGACGTGCCTGTCAAAAACATTCTTGACAAGCTGAGAAAGTGTGGAAGCGTAACGGTAGCGGCCCAAGAGTTAGGGTGTAGCCGGGGATATATATACAGCATCCTGAAAACCCATAGGCTCAGACTGAGGGACGTTATCAAAAGGGACAAGAAGGTTAAGCAATGACAGCCAGTGGCGATAGACCACAGTCGTCAACAAACCTGGTGGCGGTGACCCCAAGGCTTCCAAGGCTAAACAAAAGTGCTCAGAGGCAAGCAATTGTCAGGGCACAGGTGGCTGAGAGTGGTTATGTACCGCACCTGGGGTTGGCTGAGGTGACGGCCATAGCTGAGGCCGCCGGCAGTTCTGGCAGACACCAGGATCGTGACAGGCTGTTGGTACAGACACTCTTTGACGCTTGTCTGCGGATCAGCGAGGCATTAAGGGTCAGGCCGAGGGATATAAAGCAGGATCCTACCGGCTGGCACCTGGAGATCTTCGGTAAGGGTAAGAAACCCGGGATAGCAGCCATATCATCTAGCCTTGCAGCGCAACTGCAAGCCTATGCCTACCGCCACGGCCTCAATATCGAAGAGCAGTTCTTTCCCATAACCCGAACCAGGGCCTTTCAGATTGTTGACGCAGCCATGGCTAAAGCCGGAGTCACTAAGCCCGACCATGTGGGGGCCGTGCATATCCTGAGGCATAGCGGGGCTATAGAAAGACTGAGGGTGACTGGCAATCCGAAGGCTGTCCAGGACCAGCTCCGGCACACAACAGCCAGGATGACACTAAGGTATTTCAAGACCCTGCAAGCTGAGGAATCTCTGCGGGTACAACAAGGGGTGGACTTTGGGTGGTAGCAAACAAAGGATAGCTGGTGAAGGCTGGGAGTGCGAAATGCTGGACTGGCTGTTTCCAACCGATGGTCTCTGTCCGCCCGAAGATGATGAAGCGGAGGATATACCATTTCCTACTGCAAAGGTAGCAAAGCGACTGTTGAATCAGGTGTTCGACCAGCCGTTTAATTGGACGCTTTTGAACGGGCAGCCGTTCAATTTCAAAGCTGGTTGAAGGGTATTGAACGAATATGACTTTTCGTTTACAATGGCTCCCAGAGGCTATTATGTCACATTTGAGACGGCGACATATTGGAATGGTCAGTAATCAGCCGACAGACAACGGTTATTACTCCGCTGCTCTGTGGGGCCTATTGGGACTCGCTGTCGCCCCTCAAGGCAGGCGACTCCAGGCAGGCATTACTTTTGCCATTGCTTCACCCTTCTTGGAGCCATTCCTGGTAGAGCTATGGCGACAGTGCCAAGAGGTATTGATGCAGGAAAGTAAACGCCGGCTTTTTGAAGCCTGGTCACTTGCCTTCAAACAGATTGATAACAAGCCAGCAGGGGAAACCGAGACCATTACTTCGCCAGCACTTAGAACTGAAGCCCAGATTGAGGTCGATGCTAGATGGCGGGAGGTTATCGCCCACCCCTCCGTGGTGCTAATCTTAGGGAAGCGGGGCAGTGGTAAGTCCGCCCTGGGCTATCGGCTGTTGGAGTTATGCAGATATGTGCTGACACCTTACGTTCTTGGGCTTCCAAAGCAAGGCCAGAAGCTTCTCCCAGACTGGATAGGCATTGCCGAAAGCTTCGAAGACATCCCCCAGAAGTCTATCGTGCTTGTGGACGAAGCCTATCTGCGGTATCACTCCAGGGAGAGCCTAGCAGCTAGAAGCAGAGAGATGTCCCGCATCCTAAATCTATCTCGCCAAAGGGAGCAGACGCTTGTCTTCGTCAGCCAGGAAGCCCGCCAAGTGGATAGAAATATCGCTAGCTCTGCCAACGTGGTGGTATTCAAGGATTTGGGGATGCTTCAGCTAGAGTTTGATAGGCCTGAACTGGCTAGAATTGCGACCCAGGCAAAACAAGCCTTTGGCACAGTGAAGGGCGAAAGAAGAAGGTGGAGCTACGTTTACTCTCCAGATGCCGACTTCATGGGGCTTCTGGAGAATGATTTGCCCACATTCTGGACCGCCAAACTAAGCCATGCCTTTGCAGCCGGCGGAGAACCTCCGGCAATGAAGCTGCCCAAGAGGATGACCCTTGAGGAGCGTATCCAGAAGGCAAGGGAGCTTCACCATGGCGGGCTATCCATGGGGCAGATTGCCAAGATGATGGGCGTGAGCAAACCGACCATCCACAACTACGTGAAGGGCTATTCCTACGAGCGGTAGGCTAGTTATCCCTGTCATCTCTTGATTACACGCTGGGCCCAACAACTTGACGTTGTGTGCCCCCAAGAGCCAGCCCATTCTCAGAGGTTGGCCTTATTGAGCAGCCACGTTTATAATCTTAGGCCAAGGCTGTCACCCTTCGTCCAAGCCGAGATTGGGATGGTATAATGGTTGAAAAGGTCTGACCTGATTTCGCAGCCAGCGGATTTGCGGACGCGAGCATTTCGGGATGCATGATAGGGAGGCTCAAAAGCTTCTTAGTGATTTCAGCATATGGTGGGTAATGTTGTCGGAAGACATCATCTAACAAAGATAGGTGCTGCCCTGATAGAATGAGACTCTGCAATAATATATTCATGTTACGGCAGTTACCCAGAATGGTTCATCTTTAGCCAGATCGAAGACCAACCGACAGTAGCGATAAGACCCGTGGAGAATCTCACTATTCAGACACCAGTGAGCGCCTAGCTTGAGGCTTATTAAGCCATTCGTTAAGGCAGCTGTTACTGCACCATACTCCCAGAATGACGGTTGGTGCATTCCTCTCATCTGTCAGTATGAGGCAACCCCATCCTGCAACAGGATCATACTCGTATTCCTCACCACATTGGAGGCACCTTACTTTTGGAATAGGCTCGCTAAGAAGCATAGGTATGTGGGTCATAGCCTTTTCTCCCTCCAACCCAGAACATAGTTCATGAATCTATGTAACGCTCAACGTTTTCGGACAAAGCTGCGCCAGAATGTTAGACCATCATAATAGTACTTGTCAAGGTGTCACCGGTCACCCAAATGGGCCACCTCGGGACGGCTTAAAATCCGCCAGTGGTAGGTAAGCAAAAAGTACCTCATTTGGTCTGTCCCGTCAAGACTTCAGAGGAAATAATCAGGGCAGGAATGGCTGCAAGATAGCCCGGCCAGGGGATTTGGGGTGGGATTAGTTGCTTTGGGAGTCGATAGATTGGTCAGTCGCCATAGAGCTAGATAGACCCTGCCAGGGATTTGGCGAGTCCAGAAGCTGACGAAAAGTTGTGACCTTTGAGAAATTCTTCACAATTCGTTGTCTTCTCAAGGTCTACAAAATGGAGTATACTGAAATCCTGATGCTGATCATTCTTTAGGTGCAGCTGATACTTCACAGAAAGCGACTCTGGGAGGGGTAACCATGTTAATCAACGATGTTGTTTCACTTTCTGATGAAGCCCAGAAAGGCGACATCTTCGGGATAGTAAGGTTATATAATGTGACTATCCCAACCAAGCCAGAAGCCTCAGCCGATCGCATCCTTTCCATAACCTACCCTTCCCATGCACTCTCCCAGGCGCTAAAAGCAATAACCGAGCGGCTCTCGGGTAGAAGAGCTCATGGCACTTTCATCTTTGCCGGTGGCTATGGCACCGGCAAGTCGCACTGTCTGCTTGTGCTATACCACCTGTTTGCGGCTCCTAATGTGGCCAAAGCCTGGCAGGACAGGTGGTCTATCAAAGTTCAATTACCACAGGCTATGCCAGTTGTGTTGCAGTTGATGGAGGGGGAAGAGGGGAATCCAGAGTTCTTATGGGAGCCCGTGTTCAAGGGGCTAGGGAAGGCCTCCATGCTTGGCCAGATTCGTGACTATCCGACCATCACCCAGTTCAAAGAAGCCATCGGCAAGGAACCAGTTGTCATTATCATGGATGAGCTCGAATCCTGGTATGAGGCCATCGCCGACCCTGTAAGGAAAACTCGCAACCTCAACTTCCTCCAGGTCCTTTCAGAGGTAAGCTCAGATAGCGACTGCAAGTTGATTGTCTTGATTTCGCTATACGGTAGGAGTGAAGGAATCTTGGGAAGGCTGGGCAGGGAGCAGGTCTTCATTCAAGACCTGGGAGCTTCGGAGGACAAGGCGGAGGTCATTCGGTTCAGGCTGTTCCAAAGCATCGACAAGGCCAAGGCCAAGAGAGTGGTGGAAGCCTATGTGAAGCGCTATGCAGACATCAAGGGTTCCCTGGAAACTGTTGTCGAGCCTATCGATGCTTATCGTTCCCAAATGCTCAAATACTACCCCCTTCACCCCGAGCTTTTGGAGGTTCTTTTCCAGAGCTTTGGTGCTTCCCGAAATTATCAGAATACCCGTGGCATCCTCTATCTCCTCTCTAGTGTCCTCCGTGACTGCGCTGCAGAGAGAGATCTGTTACTCTCCTCCGACATAAACCCAGAAAATGAAGAGGTTCAGGATGACCTCTTTAAGCTGGAGCCGGTGCTGGTGGAACGGTGTCTCAGCGACATCAAGCGGACCAAAGACGAAAAGCTGGCTAGGGGCATTCTGTCCACAATTCTTCTTCGTTCCTTTGTGGCGGGCCAGCCCGGTGCAAATGAGGGGCAAATAGTCCTGGGAAATCTTACTCTGCAGAGGGACATAAATCAGATAAACCTTGTGCTATCCAAGCTTAGGCAAGGTGCTCTGAATGCTTGGTTTGTCCATCCGCTGAATGGTCGTTATGTGTTTAGAGACGAGGAAAACCTCCCCATTAGTATCAATGCCCGGGCTGAAAGACAGCTTGCGGAAGACTCCAAGGCTGCTCAGAGCAAGCTGGCTGAGGTTATTAAGAGCTTCCTCAAGGGTATGGACGTCAGTATCTACCCACTTGATAGCGAAATTCCTGATACCCGCCAGCTTAGGATATTAGTGTCAACCAAGTTTGTGGAGAGCGATGACATCCGGGACAAGATCTTTCATGGCAGAGAATGGCGAAATATGGTTATCCTGGTTCGTCCCAAGACCGGGGGCGATCTTGCTCAAAGCGAAGAGCTGCTAATTAGGGCCCAGCGCATCCTGGTTTGCCAAGCTATGGAAACAGAGGTAGGGGCAGACAAGAAGAAAGCCCTGAGTGAATACCAGCAGCAACAAGAGGATGAACTGCGAAACCGGGTGCAGCGGGCTTATGGAGAGTGGATGAAGGCCAGTGGCAAAGGTGCCCAGGTATATTTCCGCCCGGTCGCCTGTGAGCTAAGCACCGAAGACATCGCCGACAAGGTCAGGAGCGCTGCTAGCACCGAGGTGGTGGACGATGCCATTATAACGGAGTTGGCCGAAGCCCAGGGGCAAGGTAGAAGGTTTGATGAGCTGAAAAGTATGTTCATGAAGCAAGTGGGGAGGCCTCTTTTGCTGGATGCTGAAACCTTGCCCTCCCGAGTACGCAGCCTCTGCGTCAGCGGTGAGATCATATTGGAGTTGGACAAGCGCCTCTATGATAAGAGCAACCCGTGCCACGAAGTCCTGGACGAGATGCGGCTTTATCTGGCGCAGTATGGGCCATCGGTTCCCGGAGGGGTGGCCATTACCGCCGAGAAAGAGCCGGAGAAGGTAGTGCCTGGGGAAACTACAGAGTATGAGCGGACGCCCGAAGGCGGCACGGCGGTGAAAGAGGACAAAAAGGTCGCCGAAAGGGAGACTGTGCCCCTTGCTAGCCAGGAACATACTACTCCCTTCAAGATGGTCACTGAGTTAGAGGGACGTCTCTCCTCGGGTGACAAAGTTGCTTCTGTCACCATATCTCTCAGAGGTAAGGCGATGGAAGAGGCGAGCAAGTTAGAAGAATTGCTGGCGGACTTCAAGGGCAAGAAAGGCGTCAGCCAGGTTGAGCTGTCTGTAAAGCTATGGATGCCTCGGGCTATGGCGAAGGACGAGCTGATGAAGCTCCTGGGCAAGCTGCCCGTTCCCTCAGAGGGCATCATCAAGGCCACCCTGGAGGTGGAGAAGCATGAATCTGAATAGCCTTGTCACACAGCTTCTCACCCAGGACGATCCTGTCGGCCCTTTGTTCAAGGCTCTAAATGATATATGGACATCAGGTGACTCAGGCGATGTGGATGCTTTCTATGTCCAGCAAGAGCGCGAGACCAATAATCTGGAGGAGTTCATAAGGGATACCTACTTTGAACTCTACGATTTGCTGTTGGAGCGGGCCAGATCCCAGAACAGGACAGCCGAGTTCAGTTGCCTGGAGGCGTCCATCGTTGTGCTGGACGGCCTCTCCCTCAGAGAGGCCAACTGGCTAATGCCCCGGCTCAAAGAAAAGGGCTTCGACCCTGCACAATACTCCTATGCCTACTCAGGGGTGCCATCGACGACACGGGCTTTCTTCCGTGATGTCTTCGGAGTAGCAGGAGCGGCAGCTATGCCCAAGAAGTGGCAGGGATTCACCTTCCGCTCCATCAGGTCGGGCGATGTTCCGATCTTCCTGCAGGGACCAAAGGCGTTGGTATGGCTTTCCTTTCCAGACGAACTGATGCATCCCATGAAAGGCAAGGGGGTTACCCCTTCCTTTGCTTTGCAACGGACGGAGGAGGCTCTGCTCAAGATTCTAAACATGCTGGAAACGAAGGAGGTGGTGCTCACCTCTGACCATGGCTATGTATATGCCCAGTCCGCTGCCCTTTTCTGGCACGCCCCCGTCTCCAATCGCAAGGTGCTTCTGAAGCTCTTTGGTGCCCAGCGGGGGATCACATTCGATGGCCCGAATGCCGGAGAGTTTGAGGTGCTGCGTGCTCTTCCCAAAGACCATACCTATGTTCTGTTCGATGATAAGGGGTGCTATGTCCGGGGGCGCTACTACTGGAGTGCCCCTGGCAAGCAGTCGGATGTGGCACATGGCGGCATTTCACTCATGGAGTGTCTGGTACCTGTGATAAGGCTAAAGAGGGGGTGATGAATCGTGGCTAAGGCTGGTGGCTACAAGGGCAAGTTACTGGAAGAGGTCAAGTCCCTTTCAGAGGACAGGGTTAAGGCGGTGGCTGACTTTGCCGCCTACCTCAGGGAGAGGGATGAGTGGGAGGCAACGGCGGAGATCCTGGGCGGCGAGGAACTGGCGCACCAGGTAAAGAGGTCCCGTAAAGCCTGGGCCGAGGGCAAGAAGGGGAGTTTGTCTCTCTGCAGGAGATGAAGGGGAAGCTGAATGTTGCGAGGGAAGTAAAATGCGCTCATGCAGTTGGAATTCTAACCATACGAAGCCCGACTATAGCAGTTGGCCATGGCCCCTTTGCCCTGCCTGTGACTCAGCGGTTCTGAACTGCGCTCAACAGCTTGCAGCGAGCAACAACCCCGTTGTCTATCCGGAATTTGGTTCGCTTGTGCCTGCCAACATTCTCCACAAAGGCGGCAATTGGCAGCGTCAGGTTCAGAGAACGCTTGAAGACCACCATGGATGGACACGCCACAAAAATCTTGATCGGGACCTCTGGTGTGGGAAATGTGATTTTCCAACGTCCCTTCGCTCTGAGACACATTTCCACCCGCCAACGAAGAAGTGAGAAGTCGCCATGCGCTACATAGAGCGTGACCTGCCCATAGAAGCCTTAAACGAGGTCGCCACTGCTGAAACAGGCTTAGGTATGAGGCGCCCTATATATATGATTCACAAGTGGTGGGCCAGGCGCCTGGGCAGTGTCTTCCGCATGCTTATCCTGGCTGCCTTCGCCGAGTGGGACGACTCTCTTTCCCCGGAGGAGAACCAGCGCCGCCTGTGGAGCCGCTTCTACTCCAAGAACGAGCTTAAGAACAAAGAGGGCAAGCTACCCATCATCCTGGACCCCTTTATGGGCGGAGGCACCACGGTGGTGGAGTCCCTGCGCCTGGGGTGCAAGGTGGTCGGCATCGATCTCAATCCGGTGGCCTGGTTCGTCACCAAGAAGGAGATAGACCCGGTAGAGTTTGATGCCCTGGACGCTGCCTTCAAGCACCTGGAGAGAACTATCGCCCCCCGGCTCAAGCGCTACTACCGCACTACTTGTCCTCAAGGCCATGAGGCTGACATCATGTATGCCTTCTGGGTGAAGAAGGTGCCCTGTCTGGCTTGTGGCGAAGAGGTAAAGCTCTTTCCTTCCTTCCGCATCGCCATCAAGAGTAGCAAGCATATCGTCTTTTGCCCCCATTGTTATCACATCAAGAGCAATGTTGATTCCCTGGACAGCCCTGTGGAATGTTCCGAGTGTGGTATGGAATACGTGCCGGAAGAGGGATACGCCGGGGGTGGGAAATACACCTGCCCCGCCTGCGGGCAGAAGGAGAACATTCTCAAGGCTATCCAGAGGCGGGAGGGCCCGCCCGAGGCCGAGATGTTCGCCCTGGAGTATTACTGCCCCGCATGCCGCCGAGGTTATAAAGGGGTCACGGGCAGCGATAAGGCTTTATACGAAGAGGCCAGAGCAGAGTTTCAGCGGCTGAAGGACGGGCTGCTCTTCCCGCGCGCCAAGATTCCCAATGAAGGGCGCAGCGATCCCCGGCCTATCAACTACGGCTACAAATACTTCCACCAAATGTTCAACGAGCGGCAGCTCCTGTGTCTCTCCCTGCTGCTGAAGGAGATTCTAAGAATAGAGGATCAGAATGTAAGGGAACTTGGGTTGCTGGCGCTATCAGAGTTCACAGATTTCAGCAACATGTTCTGTCGGTATAGGGCGGATAGTTACCAAATCATGCCATTATTTTCTCGCCATGCTTACTGGCCGACGAACATGCCCGTTGAGAGCAATATATGGGGCACAAGGGGTGGGGGAAATTCATTTGCAGGCACTTGGCAGAAAGTTAGAGCAGCCAAGACTTACAGTGTTTCACCGTATGAGATTACTATCAGGGGCGGGAAAGCAGCCCGCCTGAAATTGGGAGAAAGTGGCACAGTTGACCGGGTGTTACCCCTGAGCCAAGTTAGCCAATTTCGGCTCGCAGGCGATAAACGTCAAGTGGCACTCGGGGCTGATACTTCTGAAGACATGGCTTTCCTGGCTGACAATTCGATGGACGCCGTCATCACAGACCCGCCCTATTGTGACAATGTGATGTACTCGGAGCTGGCTGACTTCTTCTATGTTTGGCTCAAGCTGGGGCTTAAGGAGCAGTATCCCTGGTTTGAAACGGAGGTATCACCGAGGGCTAGGGAGATCGTAAAGAACACTGCCCGTCATAACACCAGCAAGAAGCCCGGGCAGGCAGAGAAGGATGCGGAGGACTTCTTCTTCGGGGGACTCACTCGGGTGTTCAAGGAATCTCACCGGGTGCTGAAGGATGATGGGCCATTTGTCTTCACCTTCCACCATAAGGAACCTTGGGCCTGGAAATCTGTCCTACGGAGCATCGTGGAGGCAGGCTTCTATGTCTCGGCTGTCTACCCTGTTCATGCCGAGATGAAGACCTCCACGCATCTCTTGAAAACTGGTGGCATCGCGTATGACATTCCCTTCGTATGCCGCAAGCGCTTGGAGGAGCCAAGGCGGGTTGCCTGGGAAAGTCTCAAGGACGAGATTCATGCCAAAGTTGAGGAGACAGTGGGAGCCATCCGCCGCTCAGGGCGGCGCATCAGCGACGCGGACCTCTTCGTCATTGCCATGGGGCGCTGCCTGGAGGTCTATTCGAGGCACTGGCCCAATGTCATGCGGGGTGGCCAGCCCGTGGACGTGGATACCGCCGTGGACGAGATTGAGGGGATGGTAGACTTCCTCATCAAGTCCTACGAACTGAAGCTACTGCCCGCTGGCCTGGATGAAACCACCCAACTCTACCTTCTTTACATTGCCGGGGAGAGGGGGTTGACTTGGGACGACTTGCGCAAGCGATTCACTACCGGGGGAGGCTTCAGTCTGGAGGAGTTCAACCGCCGCCAGTATCTTGAGGAGCGCAAAGGGCGGACCATAGCGCCCATGACTCCCTCAAAACGCCTGGAGTTCATAGAGAAAGAGATAGAGCGGGGACACCCTCTTCCTCTCATAGATATTGCCCACTACCTGTATGCTGTCCTGGAGAGCGGGCTGGACATCCGACCTGAGCTGGAGCGGTGGCGGCGAGATGGCCTAGTGCAGGTGCTGGACCTACTTTACAAGAAGACCGGGGTGAAGGTCTATGACCGCCTGCGGGAGCATGCCGAGGCGCTGGGAGCTGGGAAGCGGAGGCTAATGTAGAGGGCGTATTATGGAAGGATTGAAGGCCGGCTACAACCTGGTGGAAAGGGGGCTTATTGGCCAGCGCTACGAGGATGACTCAGAAGTAATGAGCATTGTTCAGTTCCTTCAACGTCTTCAAGCCAGGGACACTTTGCCCAGGCGAGTTAAGGTTGCAGGGCTGGACCGAATCATGGCAACAATGAGTGACTTGAAGCCACTCCACGATATCCTCTATGAGGCTGGTGAGAGGCTCTTGCGCCGCAGTCCGGTCGTTCTCTTGCCCGTGGACAAGCTGACTATGGATGTGGAGCCCAAGATGTACTGGCGCAACCAGGAGATTCGCCTGCGGCCCCTGTTCGGCAACCGCCTGGAGCCGCAGGGCGTGGGACATTTCTACAGTCCCTTCAATATTCCGTAAGACAGCAAGCGTTATGGACTCGACAAAGCGATCATGGTCGTATTCGAAAGGCAACCTGCTAGAAGTCTGCGAGCGACAGCTATTCTTTCATTACTTGGCTGGAGCGCGTCGCAATTCAAGGAAGCCTTTGTTGAAAGAGGTGGCGATTCTGCGGCAACTAAAAACACTCTCGGCGTGGGTCGGTGACCTTTTGCATACCACTGTTGCAAAGTCGCTGAAGGAACTGGCAAACGGGCATCGTTGGTCGGTGGAAGACCTTCGAGAAAAGGCTGCGGACCTCGCAGAGCGCCAGTGGAATTTTTCTGAGAGGAAACTCTACCGCCAAGTTGCGCCAACGAGAGCAGGAGAGGAGTTTGGTGCTATCTTTGAGCATGAATATGGAATCCAGCTACCGCTTGATACTTTCAGCAGGATACTAACTACGATCAGAACCTGCTTGGACAATTTCGGTGACATTCGGGACACCCTGAGGATTCCGCAGATTCTAGCCACCGCTAACCGGGTTTGGATTGAGCCCCCGACATTTGGGCCAGGGGCTACAGCATTTGACTTCGAGACTACAAAGGTCACAGTTAAGGTAGATCTTGCTGTGCGAAACAGCGATGGCCGATTTGCGATCTATGACTGGAAGACTGGGAAGTCTGATGCACGAAGTTATTCGGGGCAAATGGAGTGCTACCTTCTTTGGCCACACCTGGCTTTGAGTATTGAGCTTAGGGACACCACAGCGTATGCCGTTAACTTGGAGACTCCGCAGGTTGAAGCTTTTACGTTGGACCCCGAAGCTAAGTGGAACCGGTTAGCAGTTATCAGGAGAAGCGTAGAAAACATTAGCGCACTCATGGTTGATCCTGATACAGGCGTGGCAGATATTCGGGATTTTAGCTATGCCCGGCATGTGAAGATTTGCGAGCGTTGCCCATTTCAGCGAATATGCAGGGAGTGGTGAGGTGCTAGCATACACCCTGTTCGAAATACGAAATTCCCAGCAGCTCGATTTTAGGTACAGGTTACTCAAAGTTCGAGAACGGCTACCTGATGATAACTATAGACCAGTCCGTGTCCAGAAATGGGCAGATGAGATGTGGAGGAGGCGCCTCAAGTGCCCTGTCTTTCCACGGTCACGAGACACCGACGCGTATTTCATCATGCCAGCCGACGTCGACATGACTAATGCTGATCTCACTTTCAAAGATGTGCCTCATATGACCTACCACGTTGATCCCACGGATGAGATCATTTCTGTAGACCTTCGAGTAGCAAGCGGGGCAGATCTGGAGTTTGTCGCTAGCATGGTGGAGCGCGCCTTTTCAGATACACTTCGAAATCAGCCTAACTATTGGCGCGACACCTGGACTCGATTTTTCCGTGTGTCGCCGGATAATCAGGACAAAGCTTCCGACATCATAAACGCATATCGTGGGTTCTCTTTTGGGGTGACTTCCATCCGAGGCGGAAGATTATTTCTTGCTGTGGATGTTGCGACACGCTATGTATCCCGCCTCTCCTTGCTTGACTATAGAGATCGTGGGCTTGAGGAACAGCTACGCGAGCACTGCGATGTTCGGATGGAGCATAGAAGAGCCTTCTTAAGAGACAACGGGCCTGTGAAGTTTGGGTGCTTTTACGCTGGAGATACAGGCCAAACGATAGCGGAGTTCTGGCTAGAGGAATTGAACGAAACAGTGCTGGAGTATTATCGCAGGCGGTACCCCCAGATCAGTAGCAGCCTCAGTCCTGATGAAGAGGCAGTGTATTATGTACAGGATAAGGAGCGTGGCACGGCTCCCTTCCCTGTCCCAGTCAGTCGCCTTTTCCCCAGATTTACCACAGAGCATATTGGCCTGCGACAATGCTCGATTCCCCCACAGCTAAGTCCGCAAGTGCGGATGAAGCTAATATCTGAATTCCTTCAAGACTTGGGGCAAGTCTGTTATGGGGATGTTCCGCTAGATTTGTCCTTTGAGCCGTTACATATAGATGGCTCTTTCTTTCAAGTGCCGGGGCTCGAATTTGGTCAGGGTCACATCATCAGAATAGATGCCCTCCAAAAGCGCACCAATGAGCCGTATCCTATCCGCCACTGGGGCCCTGCAAAGATTAAGGCTCTTTATGAGCGCCATCCCTTTCACACCGAGCCACTCCCTGTCGCATTTCTGCTTTGCCCTAATACGCTTAGCAGGCGGCTGAGAGAGGAATTTGTGCAGAGGCTGGTAACTGAAGTCAAGCTTCAATCTGGCCTGGATCTTAGCTTCTCGCGACAGATTCCCTACGCCCCTGACCTAGAGGGACGCAATCTGATCTCGGAGGCAGAAACACTTGTGAGGGATCATCGGAGGGCTCTTCTGGTTTGCGTACTACCGTCAGAGGCCGTCAGCCAGGTCCATCCCCTCCTCAAAGAGACATGCAGGTCGGTATTCTCTCAGTGTATTCATGAAGGGAATGTCCAGGAGGTTTGCGTTAACAGATCCAAGTTGCGCAACCTAGCCCTTGGTGTTTTGATCGCAACAGGAAGCAAGCCTTGGGTTCTTGCTGATCTCCTTCACCAGGACCTATATGTTGGCATAGACGTTCAAGATTCACGAGTCGTCTATACATACCTGTTTGGTAAGGGGGGCCGAGAGATGCGACGGAGGACAGGTAGTAGCGGTGGAAAAGAAGCGATCAAGACCAGGAGAATCCGAGACGAACTCCTTTCATCAGTTAAGCAAATAGCGACTCAGGGATTCCACCTCGAAAGTATTATATTTCATCGGGACGGGCGCATATGGCCAAAGGAGAGTGAGGGTATCGAAGATGCCCTAAATCGACTACGATCAGAGGGCATCATCGGTGGGTCAGTAAGGCATGCCATTGTGGAACTTCGTAAGACACATCTGCCGGTGCGCATATTTAGCGTTGCAGGGCCTCCAAATGACCTAACAACCTTTCAGAACCCGTTCCCCGGTTGCTACCTCATCTTAGATGAGGGACGAGCTATCATCACGACTACAGGAAAGCCTGAGAAATGGGACGAGCAGGGGAAAACTGCCCGAACATTGCTAGTCAGCGTGGCCCAGACTAGCGGAGCTTTTGACATCCGACATGTTGCTGAGGATGTATTCCGCCTTACTCAATTCAACTGGAATGCCCCAGATATTGACATTAGTATGCCTGTAACCGTTCGATGGGATGATGAACTTCTGCGGGAAACGCTACTCAAAGACGAGGATTAGGCTGTTGGGAGCGCTGCATAGAGTCTTCTGACCATTTCGGACTCCCAGCTATTATAGCCGTTTGGGTCAGCCAACAGCTTCACCACTGCTGCATTAAGTAGTCCCTCAAGATCGAGCACATCAGCAAAGTCTTGTGCCTGAGACTGATCAGGGATCGGGCCTGCATAGACCGGTACCCCAATCCTTTCCAGATGCTCGCTGACCTTATTCACCAATTTCTCCATAAGCTCGGTTGAACACAGCATGGCGTAGGGAACCGGATCTCTCCGCTGAAGTTTCCCGCTGACATACTGAGTGAACACCTGTTGCATCCATTCCACTAGTGGCGCATCCCGACATGCTGCTGGGAGCGCCTGGAAGCAGGTTGTTGCCCTGAACCCATCCGGGGGATGTTCGTCGCATTCAGAGTACTGATATGGCTCTCCAGCTTGGCGCATAACTAAGTCTATCCACGAGAAAATGAAGGCTGGACCAACGACATTGGCTGCAAAAATATCACAGAACAGCTCTTGTATTCGGATAGCCTTCCTCCAATTCCAGTACTGAACGCACCAAGAAAGGGCTTTCAAACGCTCTTCTTGCTGAACACTGGGAATAGGGGAAGTTCTTCTCGCAAGCTCGCTGTAGTGGGTGATCACGACTGCCTGGAGTTCGGTTGCGAAGAGCGGATTATGTTGATAGACAATATGCCCAACTTCGTGGTACAGAGCGGGAAGATCTCCAAGACTCTGGTGCTGAGCAAAGGGAACGTAGAAAATGGGTGCTCTCAGTATCCCAGGGAAGGTAGTGAAAAAGCGCCCGTGGGATACGATAAGGTCTTCCATTGGCGTCACACCAAGCCTACTATTCAGGTGCCGTATGATTCTGCCAAATTGCCGATCCGTATCCGTTTCATAAAAGCATGCGGGGAGATACCATACTCTGAGAGATGTCTGAAGATAGGCGTAATCTCTCAGGTACATATGAGCACGTTTCAACAAAGCAGCATCGGGATTCTCAGCAATCGCGGACAACCGTCGGCACAGCCGCTGCATTTGGCAGAGGTGGTCTTTCAAATCAGAAACAAGAACGGGATGCGTTGCATCCCGTTCTTGTTGGCCAATGTAGTCCTGTAACCGATTCAGTTCAATTTCTAGTTGTGCGCACTTTGCCCTCAGATACGCTCGCATTACTGTCGGCTGAGTTCCCTCAAGTCTTCGGCAAGCTCTGTATCCAGTATATCTACGATGTCTTCTAATAAAACCCAGTCGGAATCAGATAGCGGTTTGCTATCACGCAAGTTTGATATGGCTGAGTGAATATCCTCGAGCCAGTCAGCCCTCGGCCTACCTCGATATTCGAGCTTCAGCACTATATCCTTTGCTGCGCTCTCCTGAGGTGTATCTGGAATGACGAATTGCAGGTCACCGGTCTGGGACAGAAGTTCCTGGAGAATTTCAAGAAGCTGAATCACGTTCTGCCGGCTCTGTTCAATCTCCTTCTTACCGAGTGCGAAAGCGTCCAACTTGCCTAGAGCATCCGCCTGCAGCTGCATCACCGCCTCGTTGAGTTGACTTAGAATTTCTTCATCGGATGTGGACTTCCCTGAAAGTGCTGCCAAAAGGCTCATAGTTACCCCCTTCTCAGCCTGCTAAAAGCTCTACGGGTCAATTGTAGCGCGGGGGACAGTTTGCTTGCAACTTCTGAGTTACAATGTGATCCCAGTTGGACAGAGGGTTCCCAATCCCTTAACTATGTAGAGTGGTCTAAATGGCAAGGGTAAAGGCGAGGCCTAAAGCTCCATGCAGAGTAGACGCTTCTTGGTTCTTCCGCCTTTGCCAACTCCAACCGAGCAGAACCACATCTTGACAGACGTAATAGTCGTGTCTATAGTACTCACAGATGGCCTACCACATCGTAGTTGAGGACGTTCGCCTCGGTACGCTGACCGACGACGGGAAGATCGTCTCAGATAACCCTTTTCTACAGGGGATCGGCAGTGTAGAGGTCATTATGCCGGAAGGCGATCAAGCTGGGATACTGAGGCGTTCCCAGCCTGGAGATAGGGACTACATACCATGGGTGGTGGACATGTTGGAGGAGGCGGGGTATGGAGTCGTTCCTATCGACTGAAATTGTAGCCAACCGCCTATTCTCAGAGTCCATCCGCACCGCCCTTAAAGGGCTGGACCCACGCTTCACCAATGAGCTGACCAGCATCCGGGTAGTCTCTTCAAAAGAACTCTTCAACATTTCCCGCGGCCATCACCTCTATTTCCGCCAGGGATCCGTGCTTTTCATCAATGCTGACCAGCTCGCTTCTGTCTCGCCAAGACTGAGGGCCACTGTTGTCAGGCAGGCTATCGGCCAGAAGGTATGGGCTGAAAACAAGTCTATTCAGTCGGCTTTTGGCAAGATGTTCCGTGCCGATAAGTCGCTATTACGGCTGGGTTCCACCTCTCAAGAAGCCTTTATCAACGCTTTTTCGAGGATGAACGGCAGTTTATCGAGGCAAATTGGGTTCGCAAGGTACTATGGAGACGCCGATAGGCTCATAAGGGCTGGTACAGGGATGGTCAAGCTGTCTGAGCAGCAAAGGGCGTTCTACCAGTTGATGAAAACTGGCCGTATGCTTGGGGCTGACATCAGGGTTTCTACTGATCATGCCGTCACTGTCTACCGCACCGCCCTGTCCAACATCTCCAAGACGTTTGGGATGCCAGCGCCATCGGTGAGTGCTTCGGAGCTTGAGGGAATGATCAAGGCCAGCCGCTCAAGCATGTTACGTACCTTTAACAACCGCCTAGCTAGCCACATTGATTCTTTGAGCAAAGGAATGATTGCCAGGGGGGAGGCGGTCAAGGCGGCCACCTGTAGGCGAGGCATGGTACTCTGTAATCCGGGTTTCGCTCATCCAGCCTATGAGCTGCCTTTCAACTCGACCCAGGGTGTGGACCGGTTGCTGCTGGCAGTGCTGCACAAAACTCGGAAATGTGACCCCCGACAACCCAATCCCCTCTCAGAAGTTGCCCTCAACAGCAGCCGCCCAGGACAGCACTGCCTTGTACAGCTTCAGGTTTTCATTACTTGACCGACCTGGTGTATCTCCGAACCATTTCAAACCGGGTCTCACGAAAATCGTCTCACGCTCAAAACGTAGCTAGAAAATAGCTAACAAAAAGCTAACCAACGGAATGAAACGGGTTATCACTGGTCGGCATTTTACGAACAAAACGACATTCTGCCTCCTGATGCATTATGTCCAGCTTGAACGTAAAATAACCCCTTGTGACAATACTCACCAGACCCATAACCCGAAGGCCGTTGGTTCAAATCCAACCCCCGCTACCAATGAACGAAAGGCCGCAACGCCAATTTGGTGTTACGGCCTTTTCCTTTTGATTCAAGTCTCGTGGGGTGGGTTCTGTGAACCCACTATCCTGGTCGGCCCTACGCTCTACACGATGTTGGGTCGCGTTTCACGCGACCTACCCTACTCGCTACAGATTCAAACTGATCTGGTATGGGGATGTTTTCTTCTTTGGCTACGGCCAGCCAGCCCTCGATGGCATCTTCTATCATTTCCATAGCCTCTTCGAAATTTCCCCCATAAGAGATGCATCCCGGTAGAGCTGGGACAGTTATGGTATAACCACCCTCAGGTTCAGGCTGAAGCTCAAAAACAATGCCACTGCGAATTACCTGGAAGGTTTTCATCCTATCACTCCGGTCAAAGCTTGCACCCGTCACCTTTTTCAGCGTCATTGTACCATACCAATATCGTCCTGTGTGTCATGTCTCCCACATGCCTTGTCTTATTAGGTCTAAAACCTGGTGGGGGGCGCGCTTCGCGCGCCCCCCCACCACTTATGGCAACCACCCTACCGCAATGGTGGCTCAAGCTCTTTCGGTTTCTATTTGATTGTTACCTCATTGATCAGCTTCAGATTCTCCAGGTTGTTCATTTTGATCTTCATGGCCGAGATGGTGTAAAGCACATCCCCTATGTAGAGAGACCTGGTCACTGCGTAGGAGGAGTCTGCTTCATACACCGGCAATATCCGCCATGTCTTGTCTGGAAGTATAGAAAAAGGAGAGGGGATTTTGCCTTCATCCCCGTCATAATGGGTTATCCTGCCCCTGTATTTAATTCCGTCATAGGGGGATATGTGGAATACATAGGCACCCTGCCACGGGTCGCTAGAGCCACTCTCGACCACAGAGACGGGCATCACCAGAAGGTTCTTAGCCCTATCAAAAAGAAGTGCTTTGTGATCCCGCAGGACTGGCGATTCCGATCCCCGCTTGCCTATCTCGTACTTGGCCACTTCCTTGGGGTGGCTGACATCAGTGACGTCGAAGAGCGATATCTTGACGCCCTGAGCCCAGGCGAAGTCGCCCTCCTTCGCTGCCACCGTTTCCTTGCCTATTCCAATGATGTGGTTCTCGTCGTAGGGGTGCAGGTAGTCGGAATAGCCGGTTATCTTCAAGGCACCAAGGACCTCGGGATTGTAAGGGTCCTTCAAATTGATGACGAAAAATGGGTCAACCTGCTTGAAGGTCACCAGATAGCATCTCTCTCCCATGAATCTGGCCGAGTAAATGGTCTCTCCCGGCGCCAGGTTCTCCAGCCTGCCAACGATGTCCAGGTTCACGTCGAGGACATAGAGGTTGTTTTGGCTTCGGTAGAGCGCCATTTCCTTGCTTCCAGCCCGCTCCCAGGAAGTGGTAGCTACCCTGAAGAAGCCCTGATACTCGTCCATGGAGAACTGGTTCAGCACCGTGCCCGGCACCTCTCCACTGGCCTTGTAGGCTATGTTGCCCTCGTCTATATGAATCCTGTGGATGCTGGTGCTTTGAGAGCCGCTGCCCGAATATCTCCAGTCTGTGACGGTAACGTATATGTTGTTCAGGGAAACATACAAGTTGCTGGTGGCCCCTAGTATTATCGTCTCCCGCGACGGCTCCTCGGCGGCGTCCTGTGTGTTCACCGCCAGGATAGTGGTGAATCCAAAATGGGAATCTGTGACGTCAAAGTAGTAGATGTCCGTGGCCGGTATTTCCCTGACCTTACTGCCCAGGTAGACCTCGGGAAGCCTTATCTCGTCCTTGTAGTAGCATACCGGTGCGCGTACCACCACATAGGCGTAGTCGCCTATCATTCTTGATCCGAAGTACTGGCCGTCTACCGAAACATCCCTCACCAGGTCAGGATTCTCTCTGTCCGTGATATCGTATATCTTGATGGAGGTCTGGTACGTGGGGACAACCGCCTCGGACTTCCAGGCGTCCCCCAATAGGACCAGCATGTTCCCATTTATAAAAATCTCCCGCGGTTCTTGTTTCAGCTCTATTCTGGACAGGACTCGGGTCTCCTTGGCAGGATACGCCTTCACGATGAAAACCTTTGTCCCTGAGACCAGATAGATGAACTCCCCATCTGTCTTGACGATGTCTGCCTCGTCCACCCCCTCCACCTGAATATTCGTGATGGAGTAGATAACAGGGCTTGCGGCAGTGACAGCGAGAAGCGCAGGAGCCCCAGGAGCCCCCGCAATCCTGGCGACAACACTCCCACCCGCCTCAAGAGAGTAATAGTAATAGAAAGGCGCCGCATTATCACCCACGAACTCCTTCAACTCTTCGTAAGAAGCGAACTTCAGCAACTCATCCGTTTCGGGCGACAGCGCGAACTGTACCGATGGCTCGGGCCACAAATCGTTCTGTACTGGTGTCTGAGGGGACCCCGGTGACGGCCCAGGACCCAAGCTATCCTGCTGCTTGGAAAAAGCTGGTATCCCCAGGCACAGGCCAGCAACTATGGCCACGGTGAGCACGGAAGCCAGCGCTTTTTGCCAGACGGGGCGTGGCATTAGCCTCCCTATGCCGCTTCTCACCCTCGACCTCAGCGCCTCCAGAACGGGCATGCCACTCCTCTTTTGTGCCTCTGTCCTCTCCTTTACCGCCGACCACGCATGGGATGGCGCGGAGGCCCCTGCCCCGACCGCACTAAGACCTTGGCGAAGCTCTCTTTGAGTCTCGGCAAGAGCCTCCATCTCCTCTCTACAGCCTTTGCAGGCGGACAGATGGGCTTGAATAGCTTCTCTTTCTTCAGAGCTGACCTCGTTGTCGAGGTAACTTACAAGCAACTGATTTACTTTTTTGCATTTCATGACACGCTCCTCCCTCCAATTGATTCCTGGCGCAAGACCCGAAAGGCCGTGTGTTGCCCGCACTTAGCAGTCACCAGCGCCATGCTCAATCCCTTTCCGGATCTCATGGCAGGAAAGATCGTCAAAGCACTTACAGCAACTGCCGCGAGATGCTTCGGATTCAGGGTCTTCATGGTCTGCTGTACCACTCGCTTTCTTCCTTCTTTACGGAAGGCTCCTCAAGGTTTCCGGAACCGGCTTCCGCCATGTCGAACCATTCTTTGTTGAGCCCCTAAAGAGATAAGGCAGGCGAATCTCTGTTGCAGCGCTGAGCAATGCGCTGATTGACAATGATGCCACAAGAATCCCCAGATCCTCTCTACAGCCGTTGCAAGCGCACAGATGGGTCTCAATAGCCTCCTTTTGGTCAAAGCTGACCTCGTTGTCGAGATAACTTAGAAGCGATTGATTGACGTTCTCGCAGTTCATGGTCTGAACCTCCCTTCCACCAGTTCCTGGCGCAAAGCTTGAATGGCCGTGTTCAGGCGCGACTTCACGGTTCCTAATGGGATACTCAGTACCTGCGCTATTTCCTCGTAGGAAAGCTGCTCAAAATACCTCAGAGTGACTACGGCACGATGCTTTCGGTCCAGCGTGTTCATGGCTCGTTGTATCCTCTGGCCTTCTTCCCTCTTTAGGGCAAGCTCCTCAGGACGCTCGGAATCGGTATCCTCGGGGTCAAGGCCTTCTTCTTCAAGTCTCTCGAGAGATAAAGATAAGGAGGCCGAGTGACTATTGCGACGCTCTGTAATGCACTGATTGACTGTGATGCGGCGGAGCCAGGTGCTGAAGGCCCCTTTTCGAGAGTCGAAGCTATCCAGGGATTTGTGAACCCTGACGAAAACCTCTTGCAAAACATCTTCTGCCCTGTGAGCATCACCCAGTATGAGGTAAGCAGTTCTGTAAACCATATCCTTGTGTTCACGGAAAATGGCTTCAAAGTTCTCAGCCCCGAAATCTTTCGCCAAGGTCCTGTCTCCACAACCCTTTCCTCAATATTATATACGCAAAATCGGTGCAAAAAGTTCATTTTGGCGCCAAACCAAGAACGGCGGGATGTGCCACGGGTTCTGCCGTTTCTTCTTGCTTGCTGATGAAGAATCACTAAAGTGGAATGACGGGCGTAGGGAAGAGTTCAGGGTCAGGTTTGAGACCGTCCGGGCGGAAGGCGGGGCAACTTTTTTGACCAGGCGCGGGGGTTGCCTTACTATGGTAATAGACTGACAAGTTTCTCCACAGCGGTCAGGAGGAGACATGTTTGTAGCTGGCGTAGACATAGGCTCGCGGGGTGCTAAGAGCGTTATCATGGAGGATGGCAACGTGCTGTCCTATAGCATTTGCGACACTGGTCCCGAAAGCGTCAGGGCGGCCGAACTCACCATGGCTGAGGCGCTCAAAGGGACCGGCCTGTCCCTGAAGGACTTTAGCTATATTGTGGCTACTGGGTACGGCAGGGTTCTGGTTCCGTTTGCCAATGCCAATATCTCAGAGATTTCCTGTCATGCGCGAGGTGCCCACTGGTATTTCCCATCAGTGAGGACGATCCTGGACATGGGCGGGCAGGACTGCAAAGCCATCAACTGCGATGAGCAGGGGCGGGTGACCAACTTCATCATGAATGACAAGTGTGCCGGGGGCACCGGACGGTTTCTAGAGATGATTGCCGATGTGCTCCAGGTGCCCCTGGATGAGATTGGTAGCTTGTCCCTGGAGTCGACGCAAGACCTCCCTTTCAGCACAGTGTGCGCTGTCTTCGCCAAATCCGAGGCCCTAGCCCTATTGAAAAAAGGAGTGCCCAAGGGCGATATCCTCAGCGGCCTGCACGATGCCATAGCGGTCCGCTGCCGCAATCTGCTGAAAAGGGTATCAATAGAGAAGGACTTTACCATCACCGGAGGGATTGCTAAGAATGTCGGGATGGTCAACAAGGTTAAAGAGAAAGTAGGTCTGGAACCCTTGCTGGCTACTGATCCCCAGATTATTGGTGCACTAGGGGCAGCTCTATTTGCCCGAGAAAGGGCCGAGTCGCAAGGAGGGCCACGTGAGAGCTAACTACGGCTATACCGATGGTACCGGAGACTATTTCATTACCATCGATACCGACAAATGTAACGGATGCGGGGACTGTGTAGCTGCCTGTCCAGAGAATATCTTTGAGCTAGCTGAAGATGACTATGGCAAAGTGGTAGCCGTTGTTAAGGAGGAGACGAGGAAACGGGTGGGATATGTATGTCCCGGATTCAATGGTGTTTGCAGCCGGAAGGAGGTAAACTGCCATAGCGCCTGCAAGAATGAAGCTATCAGCCATACGTGGTAGACTCAGAAAGGCTTACTACTGAGTTGAGGAGAAAGGCGTACAGCTTGGGGCTGTGAGACTTTGCAGGAAATAACCTCCTCTTCTCCACATGCTGCTCGCTCCTTCCTCCCCCTTCAAATTCTGCTGGCAGACCCGTTTTTTTCTATGAAAAGACATTCTCGTCTCAGTACATGTAGAATCGTACCCGATTGATTCCGATCCTTATTGACCACTGCAACGGATTGTGATACGGTTCAAATTAGGGGGTGGAGAAACCGTGAATGTCGAAGGGGATTTGCATATCGCGCGCCCAGTAACTGGTGAGAAGTGGTGGTAGTGTATCGATGCTAGCCCATTTTATTACCCGATCTGCCTACTCTGATCTTACGGGAGGTTGGCAATATGGGAGATAGTAAGGAACAGCTCGTCTCGGCATCCGGAATCCCTGTAAAGGATATCTATACTGCCCAAGATCTGCAGGACTTCGATTATGACAGGGATCTCGGGCTTCCCGGGCGTCCGCCTTTTACCCGGGGTGTCTATCCCACCATGTATCGGGGCCAATTGTGGACCATAAGGCGCTTGAGCGGGTTCAACACGCCAGAGGAAACCAACAAACTCTACCGTGAAGAGTATGCCTTGGGGCAGACAGGGTTCTCCATAGCTCCTGATATCTCGACGGCGACTGGTATGGATGCTGACGACCCCAGGGTTTCTGCTGACATCGGTCATGCCGGTGTGCCGCTATCCTCGCTGGAAGATGTTGAAACAACCTTCGAAGGTCTTCCTATAGAGAAAGCATCGACATACATCGCTGATCGTTGCGGCAATTTCGTGACAGCGATGTACTTTGTCATGGCCGAGAGAAGAGGGCTGGATATAAAGCAACTGCGGGGCACCACAGTCAATGACATGCTTAGCTGGAGTGTGCTGGACCTGGTAAACCAGGTATCGCCAGAAGCCTATGTAAGGTACGCTGTGGATTTCATGGAGTGGTGCTGCGAGCATGCGCCGAGTTGGAACACTGTCTCCTTTGGCTCCTACAATGCTCGCGATATGGGCCTGAACGCAGTCCAGGAGTTGGGTATGCTTATGGCCACCGCTCTACAATACGTCGATGAAGCGAAGCGACGAGGCCGGGTGCCTCTTGATCGCTTAGCCAAGCGCATCTCTTTTGATATGAGTTTACATAACGACTTCTTTGAAGAAATAGCTAAGCTCAGAGCAGCCAGACGCATGTGGTACAAGATTGTCAGGGAAAGGTATGGAATCACAGACCCCCGCTCTGCGCTCTTTCGCGTCCACTGCCAGAGTGCTGGTTCCACTCACACGACGCAAGAACCCCTGAATAATGTCATCCGCATCGCCTATCAGGTGTTGGCTGGAGCTCTTGGCGGAGCCCAATCGATACATGCCAACGGATATGATGAGGGGCTCTGCCTGCCTACAGACCAGTCCATGCTACTTTCTATTAGAACGGAGCAGATAGCTGCTCTTGAAACCAATGTGACTAACACCATAGATCCCCTGGGTGGTTCTTACTATGTTGAGTCGCTCACTAATGAGTTGGAAAAGCGTGCCTGGGAATACGTGACTAGGATTGAAAACATGGGTGGAATGGCTAAAGCCATGAGTTCTGGGTGGGTTCATAAAGAGTATAAGGAGGCCACGCTCGAGCGCGAACGCAAAGTGGAAACCGGTGAGATCAATGTTGTCGGTGTGAACAAATTCCGTCTGGAGAAGGCACCGTACACAGTGCCCATTTTTAGATGGGACCCAGAATCACCGAGGCGCCAGATTGAGAAGCTGAAGAAGTTTAAGAAGGAGCGTGACAACAGCCAGGTTGCCCGGGCCCTGGAAAAACTGGAGCAGGTTACGCGCACTAGCGAAAACGTTTATCCAGCGATAATGGAAGCAGCACGCGCCAAGGCTACCCTGGGGGAGATGGCTGGAGTGCAGATGAAGGTCTATGGGGAATGGAAGTTCCCCGTGGGACTGTAGGAGCGGTCGGACAATTATCAATGCCAAGCCCGGTTTGGCTAGATGAGGCCGAGTTAACGAAAATTAAGACAGAAAGGAAGATAAAATGGCTCAACAATTTCCAAACCTTTTCTCGCCGCTGAAGGTCGGCACCATAACCCTGAGAAACCGAATCGCCAGCTCCGGTCACGGCACCTGGATACGTGAGGAGCATACCAATCTCCCGGGCGATAAGCTAGCCTGGTATTGGGCTGCGAAGGCAAAGGGAGGCGTTGGACTGATCATCACGGAGGGCCTAGGCTTTCACCAGAAGAGCTGCGGGGCGAACGTCTTCAATCAAAAGGATTCTGTGCCCCAGCTTAAGAAAGCTGCAGACCTGGTTCACCAGTTCGGCGCCAAGATCATCGTCCAGGGTGGAAACCAGGGCGCTCAGGACTTTCCCAGGGTCATCGGTCTGACCACCTGGTCGTCTTCCCCACTCCTGTCCCCCCGCAACTGGGGTATGCCCCATGTGATGACTGTTGAGGAAATAAAGGAGCTGACCGAAGCCTGGGCCTTCGCCGCCAAGATAAGCCGTGAAGCAGGCTACGACGGGTTCGAGATCTATGCCGGCCATGGATACATGCTCGAGCAGTTCATGTCACCCTTCTTTAATTCTAGGACTGACCAATACGGCGGCAGCCTGGAAAACCGCCTGCGCTTTCCTCTTGAGGTGATCGACGCCGTGAGAGCGGCAGTGGGTAGTGACTTCACCGTATGCCTCAGGATAAGCGGTGATGAGTTTACCGAGGGCGGCTATACTCTGGACGACATGCTCACTATAGTCCAGATATTGACAAAGTCAGGGAAAATTGACTTCCTGGACATTACCGCCTCAACCTATAGATCCATTCAATGCATGGCGGAGACCATGTATTTCCCTCTGAACTCCTTTGTGTATCTTGGAGCGGAGATAAAGAAGGTAGTGAAGATCCCCGTTATGGTCAGGGGCAGAATCATCGACCCGGCCCAGGCGGAGGAAATCATCGCCAGCGGTCAGGGAGATATCGTGAACATGTGCCGTGCTACTATTGCCGATCCCGAACTGCCCAATAAGGCGCATGAAGGGAGGGTGGAGGAAATCCGCAAGTGCCTGGGATGCAACGAAGGCTGCATCAAGAATGCCTCGGCCATGATGCCCATACGTTGCTCGGTTAATGCCGAAGTGACGCGAGAGTACCAGCCGGGGTGGCTACAGGTTCAGCCAGCAGCTACGAAGAAGAAGGTGGTGGTGATTGGTGGAGGCCCTGCCGGCCTGGAAGCAGCCAGAGTTCTGGCTATGCGGGGTCACAAGGTCTCTCTGTACGACAGGGGCTCTGAATTAGGGGGACAGATATTGATAGCTGGCAAGGCTCCTGGGAGAGATGGTTTCTTGGAGTTGCCTAGATATTTGACCCACCAAATGAAACTCCTGGGCGTGGATGTGCATCTGGGAGTCGAGGTTACGGCAGACATGGTCAAGAAGATGAACGCCGACGCGGTCGTAGTAGCCACCGGCTCTTTTCCTTATATCCCCAGGATTCCGGGTGTGAACCAGAAGAATGTGGTGGAGACCAGGGAAGTCCTGATGGGCAAAGCTCAGGTTGGTCAGAATGTGGTGGTTATCGCCGGTGAGCAGAATATGGAGGCCCTGACTGTGGCCGATTTCTGCGCCCAGCAAGGCAAGAAGGTCGAGATAGTCACGGAAGAGTACAGTGCAGGAATCCACGTCGATCCGCCGCAGAAGCAGACGATCTACGGCCGGCTATACCGGAATGGTGTTACCTTCACCCCCTGCCACAAGGTAAGAGAAATCACCGGGAATACGGTGGTTATCTCCAACATCTTCACGCTGCAAGACCGTCGCATTGAAGGGGTTGATACGGTGATCCTCGCCTGCGGTGGTCAGGAAGACAATGCGCTTTACTATGCTCTCAAGGAGCAGGTCAAGGAACTTCATAGGGTTGGCGACTGCAACGGTGTCAGAAGGTTGCCTGATGCTACCCTGGAGGCGTCTAGGATGGCTAGAATCATCTAGGCTCTGCTGTTTGACCTCCGTTTCAGGGGGCATATATGTTTGGCGTGGGTTGGAATAGGTGTGAGGCCGGGGGGTCTGATGTCGGCTGACAAAGGCATTTTGGTTCTGGCAGAGTGTGATGAGGGGGGACTCTGTGACGTCTCCCTGGAATTGCTGAGCGAAGGTCGCCGCTTTGCCGACAGGCTTGGTGACGAACTCTCTGCTGTACTGGTAGGCCGTGACAATCCGGCACTGGTGAATAGGCTTAGTGAGCATGGGGCAGACAAGGTATACCTCTTGGATAGCCCTCTTCTGGAGAACTCTGTTGAATTCCAGGCGCAGGCCCTATCAAATCTTGTAAGAGAGCGGAAGCCGCGGATACTCCTTTGTGGTGCCACTTCGTTCGGCAGGGATATTGCCGTCCGGCTGGCAGCCGCTTTGAAAACAGGATTAGCCTCGAACTGCACTGCCCTCTCCCTGAGCGAAGACGGGCTACTGGTGCAGACAAAGCCTGTCTACCGAGATAAGGCTAGCGCTAACGTGATTTGCCCTACAGCGCGGCCTCAGATTGCCACTGTCGTGCCTGGTGTCCTGGATGTAAAGCGTGCCAAGGTTACAAGACAAGCGGAGGTCATTAGGGTTGCCCCGCGATTGGATACCAGCGTGCCTTGTGCTAAGGCGGTGCGTTTTGCCAAGGGTGACCCCAAGACTATGAGCCTTGATGAGGCTCCCGTCATTGTGTCGGGTGGGCGGGGGGTGGGGAGTCGTGAAAACTTCCGGTTACTGGAGAAACTGGCAGAAGTGCTGGGTGGGGTTGTCGCCGGCTCTCGCATGGCTGTGGACGAAGGGTACATTCCGTCCACCAAGCAGGTTGGGCAAACAGGGAAGACCGTCACCCCAAAGCTGTACATCGCTTGTGGAATATCGGGATCAGTGTACCACACTATGGGCATGAAAGACTCCAAGACAATAGTTGTCATCAACAAAGACCGTAGTGCACCCATGTTCAACATGGCTGATCTGGGCATCCTTGGTGACCTTCTGACGATAGTGCCGGCCATGACCAATGAGCTAATAATGATCTCGCAGGCTTCGGCAGAAGAAAGCCTCAGACAGAGCTAGTGAGGTTTAATCGGCGCGCAAAGGTTTCGTATGCAAGTAGTAGTGTGCGTTAAGCAGGTCCCCGACGCAGAGGGCCCGATCACGGTAGACACTGCCGCGAACAATATCAGGAAGGGATGGCTGCCCGACGTGCTCAACCCCTATGATAGGCTGGCTGTAGAGGAGGCCACACTGATAAAAGAAATGTGTGGGGGTGGTGGAGTCACTGCTCTATGCATGGGTTCACCTTCAGCCACAGAGGTCTTGCGTACTTGTTTGGCTATGGGTGCCGACAGAGCTATCCTTCTTTGTGATCCCGCTCTTGACAATTCTGATTCTTACGCTACCGGGGTCGTGCTGGCAAAGGCTATTGCTGCTCTCAAGCTACCGTACGATCTCATTCTCTGTGGAGCACGTGCTATTGACACCAACACGGGATTGACTGGCCCTACAATAGCCCAGATTTTGCGTCTCCCATTGGTGACCGAGGTTGTCAAGATTGACGTACATGATCACGAAAAAGCGATTGTTCACAAGAAGCTCGAAGCGGGGAACAGAGCCGTTATAGAAACTCCCCTCCCTGCCTTGCTTACTGTTGAAAGTGGCATTAATACGCCCAGATACTTGAAGCTTCGGGCCATACTGGCAGCTTCTATGAAGACGGTCGAACAATACGATCTTCAGGCACTCAATCTGGTTCCTGATGAAGTCGGCCTGGCAGGTTCAAAGACCAAGGTTGTCAGTATCGCGCCGCCCAAACCCAGAGGGAAAAAGCTCTTCACTCCGGATAGCAGCCTTTCAGCAGCAGAGCGAATGCGTTTGATTATGTCGGGAGGCATCGCCCAAAAGGCGAGCAGTGGCTTGCTTGAAGGCGACCCCAGGACGGTAGCATCGAGATTCGTTCAGTTTCTGAAAGAGAAGAAGCTTATCTCTGGGCCTCCACCTGGTCGTGGCTAACGTATCAAACACTTGAGCTCGGGGGAGTACCAGGCTGCTTTATAGCACGCTGGGCGTCGTTATCCACAGATTGCAACCCGGAATGGGCAGCAGCATTCTGAGTCTTTTGGAGAGTGTCTTGCGGAGCCGCGAATGCTGCGCCTTGAATCGCAGCCGCCACGCATGTAGAATATCTCTAGCCAAAGGACATAGTTGAGGCGTCGCGTCGGTGTTCTTGGATACTCGTATCTTCGATGCCGAAACAAGGATTACGGGCAGGTGATAGGACAGGTGTGGCAGATACGGAAGGCAATGACGCTCACGGACGGCCATTGTTTAGAGTAGTACCTTAACCAAATCAAGACAAAAGATCGCTCCATAGGACCAACGGGACAGAAAGGGGAACGATGGATTTTCGCTACTCACCTGAAGAGGAGGCTTTCCAAAAAGAAATACAGGAGTTCTTCGATCGCGAACTCCCGCCCGGCTGGCTGGGAGTAGACCCAGGGCCTGAGGAAGAGTCTCGAGGGGAGGAATATTACGAGATGGCTTTGCGGATGTGGCGCAAGTGTGGCGAAAAGAATTGGATCGGCCTAACATGGCCGAAGGAATACGGCGGTCAGGGGGCATCGGTTTGGAAGGAAGCGATCTTTATGCAAGAAGTCGCCTATCGCGGTGCGCCAGCGATGGACATGGCCCCTGCCTCGGCTGACCTTATACTTCAGTTTGGCACCGAGGAACAGAAGAGGAAATACGTTATTCCTATTACGCGTGGCCAAACGAAGTGGGCCACAGGCATGAGTGAGCCGAACGCTGGCACAGACACGTTCAACATTCAGTTGAAGGCGGCGGAGGAGAAGGATTGCTACGTCCTGAACGGGCAGAAGACCTGGACCAGCAACGCGCATCATGCCGACTATGTCATGGTCTTCACCCGCACCGACCCCACCAACAAGCACATGGGCTTGACGGCGATGATCGTCGATATGAAAAGCCCGGGTATATCTCTTCGCCAAATTACACAGCCTACTGGCATTCCTGCCTTCTGTGAGGTGTTCTTCGACAATGTAAAGGTGCCCAAGGAGAACGTGGTGGGGGAGAAGAATGGCGGTTGGCAGTTGTTGCTTCACGCCTTTGGGATTGAGCGGACCTACGGCCTCCTTACAATCTACAACGCCAAAAGGTATCTGGAACAGCTAGTGCGATACTGCAACGAGACAATGATTGATGGGCAACCGCTTTCCAAGGATCCCTTGTTGCGCAACAAACTGGCGCAACTGGCTATCGAGATCGAAATGGGGATGAACTTGGGCCATGAACTGAACTGGAGAGCCGCCAACGACATGCCTACAGTGAAGACCAGCGCCGAGATCAAGATCCATGGTGGCCAAACGTGCCAGCGGCTGGGCAACGTTGGCATGCAAATACTGGGACTTTACGGGCAGCTGAATGAGGACTCCAAGTGGGCTAGGCTAGGTGGGAGGATCAGACACACATATATCAGCGCTCTCTCTTTCACACTAGCTGGCGGCACGACCGAGACGTCAAAGAATCATGTTGCTGGTAGGGAGGGCCTGGGACTGCCCAAACAGCGGTAGTCACAAGGGTAAACATCTTTCGGGTCAGGAAAGAGGGGGAACAATAGGAGCTTGTTACTTCCGCAGCCTTTTCCCTCAGCTTCGCACCTGATAGAGTATAGTCTCAACTAGATTCACGACGTCTTGCCAAATTTTTCTGAGGTCTGGTATTCTTAGGTTGTTGCTGAAAGAGCCATAGGCAGACATCTGGCAGCAGTTCGTAGTTACAGCAGACCGAGGTCATCAAATGTACGACTGGAATTTTGACGATCCTTTCTCTAATACATGGGTACTCCTGCGACAGACCTGGGAGGCTATCTCGGACTATTTGGAGTCCGAGCTTAGTATGCACCAGTTGACGCTTGCTCAGGTGGATATTCTCATGATTCTGAGTGCCAGCAAGGCTCCCCTGACTGAGCGCCAGATAGCATCATATACCTTTCGAACCCCCCAAAGTGTCTCTGGACTGGTGGCGCGAATGGAAAGCGCTGGATACTTGAAGAAGGTCAGAGGTGCGGGAGACCAAAGAGTGGTGAAGATTCAGATGCTGCCAAAGGGTGATGAGGCTGTCAACAAGGTAAGACGCGCCGGGTTCGTTTACGGTTCGCGGGTGATAAAGCTATCGCTCTCGCCAACAGAAATCGAACAATTAGGCCAACTCTTGAGGAAGCTCCGCGATGGCATACTCCGGGAAATAGCCTTGAAAACGGAACCACTTCCGGATGTTCTAGATAGACCACGTCTGGATCGTCGCCGCCCCTGAGTCGGTAGTACCCCCTCTTCATAGCATCGACCCGTTATGACTTCTCATTCATAGGTGCTTAGTATCTTTGTTGTTGACAGCGTCCCGTTGGGTTCGATTGCTGGTCTTCTTAACCACAGGTGCTCTGTAGGGTATATGGTGTACAGGTTGTATTGTTGTTACTAGTCGTCTCACAATAGTCTGTATGCCAGAGACTTCTGGTACCGCTATTGACCGAGACCATCCTATTTATGAGACGACTAGCAAGTTGGTATTCTTGCCTTGACCTGGCCGAAGACTGAGGAGATCCCGCTCATCAGGTTCTGAATTACCTCATCAGCACTCACGATATTATCTATTATCCCAGCGTTTTGCCCGCAGGGTACCTCACCCTCATCGATGTCTCCTTGAACTAACCCACGGTACATCGAGTGTTCACTAATGTACTGCCACAACTCCTCCATGGAAGCACCCGATGCCTTCATCTCGAAATACTTGTTAGTGAACGAGTTCTTCAAATCGCGCCCAACTACCATCCACTTGTCTACACTAACTGTGCAAGCGTCATGTGCTTCGACCACGGCTTGCTTTACCTTCGGATGGGCGTCGCACTCACGGGTGGCCATGAAACGGGTACCCACATATACGCCATCAGCACCCAGGGCCAAGGCAGCCACCATCCCGCGGGCATCAGCAATGCCTCCGGCTGCAACAATGGGTATCTTCACCGCATCGGAAGCCATGGGGATCAGCGCCATAGTCGACAACTCGGTCGTTGCCTTGTGACCACCCCCTTCATATCCCTCACAGATGACCCCATCCACCCCATTCTCCTCGGCTTTCTTAGCCTGACTGGCTGTGGACACAGCATGCAGAACCTTGACTCCAGCCTCCTGCAGTGTCTTAGTGTAGACTTGAGGCGGGCCCACCGAGGTTATAGCCACAGGTATGCCTTCCTCCAGTGCCACCTGGACGCATCGCTGTGAGTATTTTCGCCCTCCTTCTGACTGCTCCACTCCTTCCAAGCCGATGGGGAAATTCACGGCGAAGGGCTTGTCTGTAAGGCTCTTCACTTTCCTTATCTGGCGGCGCAGTCTTTCTCCTGTTTCTCCTACATCGGCGGTAACCGTGTCAGCCCCCGCGTTGGGTCCCAGCGTCCCCAAGCCCCCGGCCTTAGATACTGCTGCCGCCAGGTCAGCCCCTGTGATCCAGTTCATGGGCGCCTGAATGATGGGATACTTGGTGCCAAGCAGATCACAGAGCCTGTTGCCTTTCATTGTTTTCCTCCTTCATATGATCCAGTTTGTCTAATTGTTCTCGCGATGATGGTAATTGATGTGCTACTGTAATTGCAATACGTGCTGAAGCTCTACTCTCAACGTTACCAGATACTCTCGCAGTGGTATCAGCTTAGGTGGTTATGACTCCATCAACGAGTAGGTCTGAAATTTCATCTACCTAAGTTGCAGTGCTGTTCCTATCCAGGAACAGCACTGCAACTTAGACCCTGATTACGGCTACCGCCGCTCGGCTCGGAAGGCGCCTTTTCGGTCTCTACTCTCTTATTAGCGGTATCCAATCGCTGCGGCTAACCAGATGCTCGCCATCGGCCTTCCACTCATAGATTTTGATGTAATCCAGGCTCTCGCGTTTCGTCTGGCCGTAAGACATATCCGGGTAGCCATCAATGCGCACCGTGGTCGTCAGACAGGCGTTGTAGAAGGCCTGGCCGTCGAAATTCTCGATGCCCACCTCATTTATTGCTGCCTCCAGTATCTGGAGCACGCCCATATAGAGAGTAGTGAAACCTTTGTAGTTTTTCCCACCACCAATAAGGTCGCTAGCCTCACCGGGTCGGTATCTCTGAATAAGCTCTTTAGACAGAGGGATCGTTCCGTGCTGTTCGTCCCACCAGTACTCTATTTCAGCGGTCAGGGTCCCATCAAGGCCATCCCAGCCAACCAATTTCCCTAGAAAGTTACTATTAGAGCTTATGGAACTGTCACCAAGAAACGTCGCCGTATGCCCTGCCTGGCGGTAGGCCTTCATAAAGTAGGGTGCACCGGTACCAAACAAGAATACGTAGTCACAGTTTTTCAGAGGCTCCGTCTGAGCAGAACCCAGCAGCATTGATCCCATGGGAGCCGTAACGGAGGCAACGAACTCAAACTTGCCAGAGTGAGCCTGACACCAGTCCTTAACCTTTTGCGTGATTTCTTTTGCTGCCGGGTCATCCCATTGGAAAACGCCAATCCTGGCCGGGCGGGCTTCCGTCCAGTCGCTTTTGCCGACCCAGTCCAGGACAGTTTTTACCTGGTCGCCGAATGAAGGAGGCGGGCAGAATACCCACCCCGGCGGCACTCGAAAGGCCTCGGTGTTACTGAGGCTGATGATTGGCACGCGGTCCCGCTCAGCAAAGGATTTCAGCGTCAGCGTGGTGAAGGGAATGGCAGTGATGATTACTTGTGCGCCCTTATTTTTGAGCCAGTCCCAACCGGGCACGTCCCTGGAAGGTTTGAGGTTCCCGTCATAAAAGACTACCTTCAGTCTCACTCCCGGGATGAGGTTTTCATCATTGCAATACCTCACCACATCCTCCAGCGCCATCCGGCCGGGAGTAAGTGCAGGTGCAGCGGGCCCGGTAAGATCCAGGTGGGCGCCTATAATGATCGTTGTCGTTTTCTTTTCTCCATTGCCACAGCTAAAGCCGAACGCGGCTACAAGAGCCAGGACCAGCAGGACTATGGTTGCCTTCTTCCAAATACTGCTCATCTTACTTACCTCCATGTTCAAAAGATTTGTCGCTTGATCCTATGGGCTTTATCTAATGATTATAACCTATCTCATTCAACTATCACCCCCTTTAGCCTCTTGATAAAGTCATGCTCGCCGCCGATCGGATTCCGTACCACAATTAACCACCCCTCTTCCTCAACCCCCCGCCACAAGGGGTGGCTTCGGTAGATGTTGAGGACGTCGGAGAACTCACGGAAACGGACAGCCTGGAGTATCTGCTTTAGGCCAAACTTCCCCCTGATTTGGGTTTGAAATAGGCACGACTCACGCACAGAAATGTATGCCACCATGTAGCCACCACTTTACCTGGCATTCTCTCCGCAATGGGGTACAACCTCTCTCTGATTTCCTTCGAATTTCTGATCTCCTGCCTGAATGTAGACAGAATCAGCACATTCTGCGTCCTTCTTACATCCCTCCTTTCTGTTCGTGTTTTTCAGCCCTTCGCCCGGCGAAGTTCAGGCCAAAAAGCTAATAACTGGCCATTGACTACCCTCCAGCAAAAACAGCTTCTTAGACAGCCTCATCAACAATACTTGGCCGCTACTTCTTCGTGGCCAGAGCGTACCCGGCGCCAGCAACGGCAATTACTGCTAACACTATGGCAGCAATAGACAAGCCCACGCCACCCGCCGATCCGGTTTCGCCTTCAGGTCCAGTCGGCCCTGTAGGCCCCTGTGGCCCAGTTGCCCCGGTAGCACCAGCCGGTCCTGCAGGCCCCTGTGGCCCAGTTGCCCCAGTAGCACCAGCCGGTCCTGCAGGCCCCTGTGGCCCAGTTGCCCCAGTAGCACCAGCCGGTCCTGTAGGCCCCGTCATCTCCACAACGGTGAAGGTCGCCGATGCCGAACTACCTGCTGCGTCAGTCGCGGTAACCGTATGCTCGCCCGGAACACTCGAGGTCAGCACGCTAATAATAGCGGTGAATCTTCCATCCTCCCCTGTTGGCGCAGTTAGTGGAACCATTGGCATTAGAGTCCCGTCCCAGGTTATCGTAATCGTGCTGTTGGCCGCGAAGCCAGTGCCGGAAACGGTCACAGCCCCAACCCCAGTATCAGGAGTTAAAGTTATCGCAGCCTGTTGAGCTTGCATCACCGTGAAGGCACCCGGCAGTACGCCGGTCCCTCCTGGGGTAGTAACCGAGACATCCCGTATCCCGGTTGTCGCCGCGGCATCAATAGTGACATTGGCCGTTATTTGGGTGGGACTGTCCACCGTAAAGCTATTCACAGTTATACCAGCACCAAGACTTACCTCTGTGGCTTCGCCGAAATCGCTGCCCGTAATAGCGATATCGAGGGTCGCCCCTTGGTTGCCAGAATCAGGGCTTACCGCGGTCACTGCAGGCTGTGCCAGCATGATTGGTAAACTGATGTATGAGGCGTAGTCGGCGTTGTGGTATACGCTGACCGTCGGCGCGGGATCCAACGTTGGCGTATCAAACATGTCAGCGTAGTCAGCACAGGTGATCGTCAACCGAATGCGGTGCCCTTCATCGAAGACATTCGAAGTGGGGGCCAGCGCAAAGGCCAGCAATACCGGTTCTCCGACGGGCATCTCGGCTATGTCTCCTGTATAGCTTTGATGCCAGGGGAGCCCCAGGTTGTCCCACGGTGGTGTGTTGACCGACCGATGGGAGGCCCGGAGCAATCCATCGCTGACGTTGGTGGATACGCCATTCTCATCAATCTCTTCCAGGTAGGCGAAGAAATCTCCGTCTGTGGCGGTGGAAGAGGCCCAGAGATACACCACGGGATAGCCTGTGATTTGCACGTCTGTACTCAAAGGCACGGTGGTATAGGTAAGGGATTTCTCATCGAGAGGAGTGAAGTCGGTCAGAAGGTCGTCCAGCGTGTTTGCTGTCCACCGATCCTTCGGGCCCTCGGTCGTGCTATAGTCCACAGTGTAGTCGTCCTGGCCGGCGGCCGATACAGGTGCTGTCAGGCTCAATGAGCCATCATTGATTGAATTCACGCTGTCCGATGGCCCCGCGCCGAGATAGTATGTCTTCGGTGTTGTCCCGTGGGGCGGCCATTCCCAGGCAAACTGCCATTCCTCGCCCTCAGGGGCACCTATCGTGTAGTAGTAGATAGGCGGCTCATCCATTATACCATTGTCGATCCCCTTCAGCCAGTAATCGTACCAGCGAAGGTGCTCGATGGCGAGGAAACTGACATCGCCACGACTCTTATGGATCCAGGGCCCAACGGTCATCTTCTGGGGATTGTCCAGGTTGGCGAACCACGTGGGCTGATGGAAGACGAAGTAATCGAACCAGCCCGTCCAGTGGTAGACAGGAATGTCAGACGTCTGCACCAAGTCAAGGAAAGTATTGCCAGTGGTAAAGAATGTGGGGACATTCGTAACCGGATTCCAGGTATTACGGTACAGCATGTTTTGGGCAACCGCATAGGTGCTGACGTTGTTCACGTGTTCCGCAACGGCCGCCGCTAGCATTGACCCGTCGGTGTCCTCATCAACTCGAACCGTTATGCCGTAGAGGTTCAAGTCCAGCGCCCTAGTCATTGCATCCCAGTTCTTGAGGAACTGGTCCCAGAATATCCCGTTCGGGCTGCCCGAAAAGAAGCCATCGAACGGAGCTACTTCGGGAAAGATGCACATCAAGTGCGGCGGGGCAGTCATGGCCGCCCAGTACTGGTTGTTTCCCCGGTAGGAGGCACCATACATGCCTACGTTGCCGTTGCACCATTCCTGTGCCGCAAACCATTCCGTCATGTCGTAGTGGTCATAGGCCTCGGTCATGTCGCAACCCCCGGAGAAGACTCCATAGGAAGCACCGGTACCTCTCACCTCCACCGCCGCCACCACGTATCCATGTTTGAGCAGTGTCGTCAGATACGGGTATGCATCGAGCGTGGTTCTTATCAGTTGCTGAGTGTGGGATGCCCTAAGGTAGCGCTCCGCGCTCCAGACCACGGGCAGTGGTTCATCTACTGGCACTCCATCCACGGAGGGACGAAAGATGTCCACTGCTAGCTTCGTGCCATCTCGCACCTCAACGTACTGAGAGGAGCGAACCCACTCGTCATAGATTGGCTCAGAGTATCCGCTGTATTCGCCCGGCCTGGATATCGCTTCCTCTCCCTCTGCCTTTACAGGCGCTATCACGGGCGGTATCACCAGAGTCAGCAGAGCAAGCACCAACAGGATAGGAAGCGTCTTCTTGACTGAATTCCTGCGCATTTCTCTCCTTTCGTGTTTATCCTCTTTGTTCTACGGCCCTTACCAACCAGCTGTCTTATCACTCATCTACCACCTCCTTTCGCTGTTCCCATGTAGGAAAACAACCTATGGCACCTCACATCTACACTTGATTGGTAATCACGCCTCCACTTACTTGCCGCCGAGGATGGTTTATTTTAGTCACCGTTTCTGCATCTTGTCAAGAGGGTATTGACTATTTTATCAAATAAAGATACTCTAGATGTATTATGTTGCCCATAATCGGCTGTATTGTGGCGGCATTTGCATGGTGGCAGCCCGACCAATGAATAAGAGAGGTGAAACAACGTGACCAGCGAGACTTCAATAAGCAAATTGGTGCGGATAGAGGAGTTGGACCTGAGATTGATAGAGCTGCTGGAATCTGAGCCACGGAGGCCCCGTACGGAACTTGCTACTAGTCTAGGCATCAGCAGACCAACGGTCGGAGTGATGTTACAGAGGTTGATTGATGCCCGCGTTATACGGACGGTCTGTCTGGTAGATCACATGGCTCTCGGATACGAGAACACTGCGCTGTTCGGCATCAATGTAACACCCGGCACCCTGCTTGATGTAGCAGATAGGCTGGCTTCTCTTGCCCCCATTCATTATGTTGCACTATCCGCCGGCCCTTTCGATATTGTGTCTTGGGGTATCTTCAAAGGATCCGATGATCTGCTGAGCTTCCTGACAGAAGGATTGGGCAAGATACCAGGGGTTTCGTGCTATGAGACCATAATGTGCCACGAGCTGAGAATCTCACCAGCATTGCTGGCGGAGAACCAGGGTTATCGCCCCAGAGAATGCAGGGCTTCTCTCGACCAACTGGATTTTGGCCTGATAGCAGCGTTGCAGCGCAACAGCACGGAAAGCACCGCTAGCCTTGCCGTAAAGCTGGGCACCAGTCAGCCTACTGTCGTCAGAAGGATGAGGAGGCTACTTAATGAAGGCGTCATAAGGTTCGTCACCATGGTAAGTGCCGCTGCGCTCGGATACAATGGGAATGCCTCCATAGGCATAAGGGTGTCTCCAGACCGAATCAAGGATGTGGCAGAGGCTGTAGCGGGTTGCAGAAGTGTACACACGGTGTCGCTCTGCACTGGTCGGTACGATGTGTTGGCATGGGTGGTCTTTCGGGAACGGAGGCATCTGATGCGTATTCTGACAGAGGAGCTGGGTAGGATACCTGGCATAAACGCTATGGAGACGGTAACCAACCTGAAGACCATCAAGTGGTCATACATACATGTTGACTGGCAAGGCGAACTGTGGAAGGGACTGAAAAGACAGAGCCACCGGCTACGTCCACAACATAGAAAGGGCGAAAGCCGAAAGTGAGTATTGGGGGCAGAGAATGGACAAGGTACTTGATGGGATAAGAGTTCTGGACTGGACCGTATTTCAGCAGGGTCCCATAGCCACAATGCTACTGGGTGATATGGGAGCAGATGTCATCAAAATAGAGGAGCGCGTCGGCGGCGACATGGCCCGCGGCATGATGCGCATGGGTGGGGCGATCGCCACTACCCACTTCGGCCAGCGAAATGTCTATTTTGAGATGGCCAACCGCAATAAGAGAAGCCTGGCACTGGACCTCAGTAAGGAGAAAGGCAAGGAGATACTGTGCCGACTTGTGTCGAAGTCAGACGTCTTCGTGCACAACTTCCGAAGCGAGACGGTCCAGAAACTGGGGTTGGACTATGCTACCTTGTCCAAGTACAATCCCCGCCTGATCTATGCTGGTTGCTCTGGCTGGGGGCCCAGGGGGCCCGACAGGGATGCTCCTGCCTTCGACTTTGCTGCCATGGCCAGATCTGGGTTCGTGAACATGGTGACAGAACCAGGGCGGCAACCGTGGGTTCCCGTGGCGGGCATTGCTGATCAGATGGGGGCTATAACCACAACCCTGGGAGTCGTATCGGCTCTGCTGGCCAGAGAGCGGACTGGTATCGGTCAGGAGATTAACACCTCTCTTCTTGGGGGCATTAGTTATCTACTCCACATGAATCTGGGCTTCCACAAGATGGCTGGTATCGGCACACAATGGATCCGGCGGGAAAGGACGGGAAATCCGCTCTACAACTACTATTTGTGCGGCGACAATAGGTGGATTGCCTTAGTGAACTTAACGCCCGACCCTCGCTGGCCAGCCTTATGCCGGGCTATGGGTCTGGAACATCTGGAAAAGGACCCCCGTTTTGACAACATGGACCACAGGCAGGCAAATGCCGAACAACTCATCAAGATCCTCGACGAAAGGTTTGCCACCAGGACGAGCCATGAGTGGGCGAAGATACTCAGGGAACATGATCTGATCTTCTCTATGGTCAACAGCGTTGAGGAATTCAGCAATGACCCTCAGCCGCTTGCCAACGGGTACCTCGTTGAATACGATCACCCTATGTGGGGTAAGACCACGATGCCAGGTTTCCCTATTGATTTCACCAGAACGCCATCGTCCATAGACCGTCCAGCTCCAGAATTGGGTCAGCACACGGAGGAGATCCTTATCGATATCCTGGGGTACACCTGGGCCGATATCGCCGCTCTCAAGGGTGAGCAGGTGATCTGAGGCGACCGGGAATCCGCAGGCTGGTTGCTTATGGCAATTGTTGGTATCCCTCATTACCAATGTCCACCGCACCACTGGGTACTGAGCGACGCAGGGGGCGAAGTCTGCCATGCTACGTGTAAGCGCTGCGGGGCAAAGAAAGCCTTTGTGTCCTCCTGGCATAAGGATAGGCTCGGCAAGTCGCCGAAGCTAGCAAAACGGGCAGCAAGGGTAGGGGTTGTTACAGTAGCTCCTATTTCAGGCCATGAGTAGTGGGGAGCTCTGCCCTCGCTGGTCTCCTATTTAGAAGAAATCTTGCGAACGCTGTTGGACCGGCATTTGGGACAAACCCTGTCCCGCGGAGCTTCGTCCGGCTCCACTCTCACGGTGTATTCAAAGCCACAACGAAGGCATTTTAGCCGCTGTTCCATCTGATGCTACACCTCTGATGCCTCTGACTCCCTGTCCTCGCTGCTTTCCTCAGCTTCCCTTGACAGCCTATATTCGGCCAGCACCTTCCTGGAATGGTTTATCTCGTTGGCTGTAACCTTGCAGCGCATCTCCTCTAGGCCGCGCATGATGTGAGCAAATCTAGCGCCCTCGGCAGAGCTAACCCACTCCAGTTGTAGCCGCTCTGGCCGTATTCCCAGCTTTTCCAGGCGATCCCACAGTTTATCGGCACGGCGCATAGTCCAGTGGTTGGCATTGATGTAGTGGCAGTCTCCGAGGTGGCAACCGGAGAGCAGCACTACAGGAGCGCCTTTCTCGAAGGCCCTCAATATGAAGCTCTCGTCCACTCGCCCGCTGCACATGACACGGATGAAACGGGTATTAGCTGGGTACTTCAATCTTGATAATCCTGCCAAGTCGGCCCCAGCATAGCTGCACCAATTGCAGAGGAAGGCCAGTATCTTCTGTTCTGGATCTTCTTCCAGGGCACTGTTTACTTGGGCCAGTATTTGCGCATCGGTGAAGTGCTGCATGGTTATGGCGTCGAAACGGCATTCTGCAGCGCAGGTGCCGCAGCCTGCGCAGGCTGCGGCCACTACCTCTGCTCCTCTCTTCGCCTTAATATCTACTGTTATAGCCCCGTAGGGGCAGACGCGGGCGCAGACTCCGCAGGAGGTACAGTTGGTCAGGTCAACCATCGCCTTGATGGCCTGGCTCTTGACAGCGCCGGCGTTCAACAGGATGGCACTCCTGGCAGCAGCGGCTCCTGCCTGGGTGACGCTGTCTTTTACGTCCTTGGGCGACTCGACGCAGCCGGCGAAGAAAACTCCCGGTGTGGGTGCATCTACTGGCCGCAGCTTGGGATGAGACTCCATCACAAAACCGTCGGGCGTTTGAGAGAGATTGAGCAGGCTGGCCAGCCGCTTCAGATCCTGGGCCGGCTCCAGACCGACGGACAATACAACCATATCCAGATCGTATTCCTCGACCCGAGCTGTGGTGGTATTCTCTACTCTTAGACAAAGGCCTCTGGTGGCAGGGTCTTCCGTCACCTCGCCAGGGAGGCCGCGGATGTAGTGAACACCTGCCTCTTTGGAACGCCTCAGCAGATCCTCAAAACCCTTGCCGAAGGTGCGGAGGTCCATGTAGAAAACGTAAATCTCCGTATCTGGATTGTGCTCTTTGATCAGCAAGCTATCCTTTACCGTATTCATGCAACATACATTGGAGCAGTAGGGGTTGCCACGGTTCTCCGTTCGTGAGCCTACACACTGAATGAAGCCGATGTGCCTGGGGGTCTGCCTGTCTGAAGGACGTACCAAGTGACCTTTGGTAGGCCCAGCAGCGTTTATCAGTCTTTCAAATTCCAGGCTAGTGATAACGTTTTCAAAGCGAGTATAGCCGTACTCATCCAGGGCGGTGGGGTCATACACTCCCATGCCCGTGGCCACGATTATGACACCCACGTTGAGTTCTACTTCCTTGTCCTGCATGTTCAGGTCTATGCACTGCTTCTCGCAGGCGTCCATACACTTATCGCAGGCTACCGGGTTGTTGCCCAGGCAGTGCTCCATGTCGATGAGATAGGCGGAGGGCACTGCCTGTGGGTAGGGTATATAGATTGCCTTACGTGAAGAAAAGCCCTGCTGGAATTCATCCGGGACTACCACCGGACACACTTCGGCGCACTTGCTGCAGGCAGTGCACTCTTTTTCATTGACGTACCGCGCCTTTTGGCGCACCTTCACCCTGAAATTCCCAATGTGTCCAGACACCTTCTCCACTTCACTCAAGGTCATCAACTTGATCCTAGGATGTCGACCGACATCCGCCATCTTGGGGCCTAGTATTCAGATGGAGCAGTCCATGGTAGGGAAGGTCTTATCCAACTGGGCCATTATGCCGCCGATAGTGGGTTGCTTTTCCACTAGGTAGACCATATGACCGGCATCGGCCAAATCCAGAGCGGCCTGAATCCCGGCAACCCCACCTCCGATCACTAGCGCCGCATCTTTGACAGGGATGTCAGTCTCGAACCCTGGCTGAAGGTAACGCGCCCTGGCCACTGCCATCCTGACAGTATCTTTAGCCTTAAGTGTTGCCTGTTCGCGGTTATCATAATGCACCCAGCTACATTGCTCCCTTATATTGGCCATCTCGACCAGGTAAGGATTCACTCCAGCCTCAGCAACACACTGTCTAAACGTCGGTTCGTGAAGCCGTGGGCTACAGGATGCTACCACTACTCTGTTCAGTCTATGCTCTCGGATGTGCCTTTTTATTTCCTCCTGTCCTGGGTCAGCGCAGGTATACCTGTTTCTCACCGAGACCACAACATTGGGAAGTTCTTCGGCCGCCCGTCTGACCTCTTCAGTCTCCACCGCGCCTGCGATGTTGAGCCCGCAATCGCAGACGAACACGCCTATCCTGAGTTCTTCTCCTGCCATTTGCCTTACCTCCTAGTCAAGTGACTGAACCAATACAGTAGCCATATCCTTGATGTCAAGCTGAGGAATCTTTGCGTCGCCAGCCTTCTGAGCACACTTCAGATGTATCTGGCATTTGGGGCAAGCGGTCACCAGTAGCTCCGCGCCGGTGGCCTTCGCCTGAGCCAGTAGCCGCTCTTGTACCCGCCGGTTGACTGCGCCGCAGTGCGACCAGGGGCTGGCCCCACAGCACAGGGATTTCTCGCGGCTTTGCTCCATCTCGGCCAGTTCCAGCCCACCCACAGCCCTCAGAACGTTGCGCGGTTCGTCATATAGGCCGCTGCACCTTCCCAGCGTGCAGGGGTCGTGATAGGTGATTCGATTGCCGAGCTTCCCCAGCTTCAGGCTGCCTTTCTGCACCAGGGGTGCCATAACCTCCATCAGATGCCAGACCTGAATTCCCATGTCCCCCAGAAACTTTGGCCAGTCCACTTTCAGTGTGTAGTAGCATTCGGGGCAGCTAGTGATAATCTTCCTGACATTATGGCGGGCGAACTCCTCCATGTTGGCTCGTGCCACTCCCAAGAATCCGTCTCTGTCCCCCTGGAGAAGAAGATCGCGCCCACAGCAACGTTCGTTGTCCAGTAGCTTAAAGGGCACTTGGGCGCGGTTCAACAGTTTCAGTGCTGCTTTCACACTTTCCAGCGAACTCAGACCAAGGTTACTGAAGATAGCATCGAAGTATGGGGCACAGCCGACAAAGAACAGCGTGTCGCAGTCACTCGATAAACTGATCTCTTGCGGCAGCCAGCCCAGACGATCTTGGCGCAGCTCCTTGCGCGCCATCATGTGCATCAGTGCCTGGAGCGCCCCGCCGTGGCTGCACTTGACCTCATATCCTGCGCTCCGTGCCTCCCACCTCAAAGCGCTAATGAACTCGGGGAAAGCCACGCGGTAATTGCAGCGCTCCACGCACAGGTGGCAACTAAGGCAGGACCAGATTGTCGCATCTTGCGAACTGTTGTTCTTGCGCCGCCCCAGCCTTCTCTGTGCTATCAGGCGAGGGTTGAAATCTGGGTCGTACTGGGCAACCGGACAGACAACGGTACACTTGCCGCAGTCGAGGCACAAGCGCACTCTCGCATCCTGTATCTCCCGGTCTACGTCGAACACCTTGAAATTACTCCAGGCACAGCCAGTCAGAATCCGTGCACAACATTAGCCTTCGGTGCGAAAATCCCAGGGCGAAGGCAGTTTGGCTTGCTTCTCGCCTACCGCTGCTACGGCAGCAGGAGGCCACAAGTGGCTTAGCTGCGAAACAAACCTATTCACCTGTTCAGTGAACTCTGCTCCGTCGCCACGGCGCAAGCGAGCCAGCGCTAGTCTCTCAGCTCCCAACCCCATGAGCCTCAGAAGCGCTCTTGCCTTTTCATATTCCTGGTCGATGTACTTCGGGTCGATATCATAATGACATTCGCCAGGCTCGCAACCCGTTAGCATCACCCCATCGGCGCCGAGTTCAAATGCCCTGAGCACCAACCCCAGATGCACTCTGGAGAGACAGCTCACTCTCACGATTCTCACTGACGTAGGATAGCAAAGCCTTCCCTGTGCCGCTGCCTCAACACAGCTCAGGCCATCCCAGTTGCAGGTGAAGACCACTACATCTGCCGACTCCATCATCCTACCTCACAAGCAACCTTGACCTTGCCTAGAAGGGTCTGAAGCATAGAAGTTATCTGCTGTTCGCCCTCAATAGGCTGGACAATAGCACCTGTGGGACAACGGGCAATACACGCCCCGCAGCCAAAGCATAACGCCGGATCAACATAGGCGCAGGCAGCGCCATTACCGTAGCGCCTGATCTCTATATAAGGACATACGGTAGTACAGTCACCACACCCGCGACACAACTTGCTATCAATAACCACCGCCGTGGATCGCGGGCTTATCCTGTCTTGGGCCAGATAGGCCCAGGCCATGGCAGCCATCGCCTGGCCATTAATGATATGCTCATCGGCGGATCTTGCTTCCGAGGATGCAATGAATACCCCTGTGGTCCCTCCATAAATGACACTTCGAACGGAATGGCGTTCTGCAGCCTTCGAAGTACCGAAGCGGTTTGCGTGTCTGAAAATACGGCCTATGAGGCTTTCTGCTGGGATGGGACTGAGGTCATGAGAGGTCTCGTTCCACGTCTCGCCGGGAAACACTATGATTGCGCCGGTGCTCACAGTCTCTCTGTCTGAAGCGTAGATCAACACCGCCTCATACTTCCCTGGCGAACCGCTGATGTCCAGAACCTCTGGGCAGGTTCTGGGTTGTATTTCCTTCTCTCGAAGCTCTCTCAGTAAGTTTGTCCTTTTGTTAAGATATTCCCCCTTGTGCTGTGGCCCACCTTTTCTTTCGTTGGGCCCGCACACGAGGGTTACAGAATAACCCTGTTCTGCCAGATGCTTGGCCGCTGCCAAGCCACTCAGTCCAGCACCTATCACTAACACGCTTTTCTCCACAGGGCGTCTCTCGCCAATTACTGGCAAAGGCCTCGCGGGCCGGGTAACTGCTGCCAGAATCATCTCTATGGCGTTGCGCGTTGCGCCGGCCGGGTCGTTTTGATGAACCCAGGCGCATTGCTCGCGAATATTTACGAACTCGAAACCCGTGCCGGCGGGTAGAGCGAGGCTTTGCTCCAGATATTGTCGGCACATTACCCGCCTGTCGGTGCAGCTAAGGCACATCTGTTCCTGATTACAGCATCGGCAAGCTGCCAACACCACACGCCCTAACTGCCAGGCACCAGCGTGCTCTGCAATCTGTTGCGCACCTTTTTCGGTACAGGCCTGGGATACTTGCTGAACAGTGCATACTCCCGGCAGCTCAAGCACCCTCCGGCTTGTTTCCGCAAAGTCTATCACAGAGCTGATGCTATCACCGCAGCGACACAGCACCACCCCAGTGCGAGGTTTCTCCAACTCTCTCAGCACTGCCTCTGGTGTAAACCCCTGAAGCTCGGCTTCCAGACTTTCTCCGGCTTGTGCCTTGGCCTGGCACTTATCCTGACTCAGGTTCAGCCTTGTAGCCACCTGTAAGGCGATGGCAGAGGCATGTGTCAATCGGCTGCCCAGACTGTCCTCGTTCTGCGATTGTACTGTATAGATAATCGGCCCTCCCAAAGATACGGCATCTGCTTTACTAGCCTTGTGCCCGGCTATCTTTCTGCCTGAGTCCCCATCACCTGAAGCAAAATTTATTACCGCGTCTGCCGCTATCTCGAGCTTTCGAACAGAGTCACCGTGAAAGACCGCTCCTAGCTCGCAGGCCTCTGCGCACTCCATGCAGCCGCTGCACAAAGGGCAGTCTAGGCATCGCCTTGCCTCCTGCTCTGCTGCCTCAGCTGGCAGACCCATGCTGGTTTCCTCATAGGTTCCCATTATTTGCGAGCGTGGGATAAAGGGCATCTTGGCCCGCTCATCAGGAGAGGCATATCGCTCAGCGACATCGACCTCGACCGGCTGAGGCTTTTCGAGCGTCCGCCCCTTTCTGAGACTGCGTCCTCTCAGATAGCGATCTATTGACTCCGCTGCCCGCAGCCCAGCCGCCATAGCCTCGGCCACACGGTTGGGCCCGCTAACGCAATCACCGCCGGCGAAGACACCGGGCAAGCTAGTCTCCAGGGTAACTGGGTCCACTTGTATTGTGGCATTCTCACTATTGACTTGAAGGTCTTTCTCGTTCAGTTGATCTGAATCAGGTTGCTGACCTATGGCTACTACCACGTGGTCGGCGTCGATCATAAACTCTGAGCCTGCTATTGGCACGGCTTTGCGGCGGCCGTCCGCTTCCATTTCACCCAGCTTCATCCGCTGGCAGCGTATTCCCGTTACACTATGCCCGTCGCCCAGGATCTCTACAGGCGCAGTGAGATATTCTATCGTTATGCCTTCATCCAGGGCTTCTTCTATGTCCTCTTTTACTGCCGTCATCTCCTCGGCGGTACGACGGTAGAGAATAGTCACCTTGCGCCTGCCCCTTCGCCTCGCCGCCCGAGCAGAGTCCACCGCAGTGTTGCCACCACCGATAACCACCATGTTTCGGCCTACCGAGGTACCCACTTTCAGGTTCAGGGCAAATAGCAGCGAAATGCTGTCCACCACGCCCTCAAGCTCTTCACCGGGGATGTTCAGTTTCCTGTTCCGCTGGGCACCTATAGCCAGAAAGAAGGCCCGATACCCCCGTTCCTTCAGGTCAGCGAGGGTCAGATCACGGCCTATGGTTACTCCGGTTCTTATTTCTACGCCCATCTCCTGGATAGCCTTCACTTCCCTCTCCCGTACCTCTCGGGGAAGGCGAAACCTGGGAATACCCTCGGCCAGCATTCCACCCACCACAGCATGTGACTCGAAGACGACGGGGGAATAACCGCGGCGTGCTAGTTCCCAGGCGGCGGCCAGACCAGCAGGACCACTTCCTACGATGGCTATTTTGTCTTTTCTGGATCCGGCTGGAGCCTTGCGGGTGTAATGAATGCCTTGGGCATGATCGGCAGCGTAGCGGTGCAAGGCTTGAATGAATACCGGTGCATCGATTTCGGCTCGCTTGCAGCTATCCTCGCAAGCGTGAGTGCACACGCGTCCTAGCACGCCAGCCAGGGGTGCTGCCTCGTTGATCAATCTGAGCGCCTTATCTACTTTTCCTTTGGCCAGTAGAGACACAAAGCCCGTCACGTTGATGCCAAGAGGACATGCTGCCGTGCAAGGCGCAATCCCTTTCTTATCTATGGAATAGGCAGAGGGCACCGCGTTCACGCCAAGCAGAGGGGCGTGGATGGCATTCTGAGTCAATTCATGATCGCCCCGCACTAGGGGCACCCGGACTGAGCATGCCTCTGTGCAGCAGCCGCAGCTTGTACATAGCTCCTGGCGCACGTAGCGAGGGTCTCTGGTTGCTTTTATAGTCAATACCCCTCGCCTCCCTGAAATACTTTCGACCTTGCAATTAGTGTGCAAGCTCACCAAAGGATGACATGCTGTGCGCAGCAGCAAAGGTCGGATGCGTGCCCAGTCCTGGGGGGTTATACTTTGTACAACAGGAGAATCTGGACCCAGCTCAACAAAGGGCGTGATCACAGTGACTTCTACACGCAACTGGGCCAGAGTGAGGGCACATTGTGCCGCTTCCACCCCACCACCTACTATAGCCACTCTCTTAGCTGGCTGTGTCACCACCCCGTCCACCATGCTCCAATCCATAGGTGTAGCCAAGGTCGAAGGCCTTGAGATTGAAGTCCCCTGTCCCCTCAGGCACGGAGGCCAGTACTGCCTTCCGTAGGGCCTCCTTGGAAACTAGGTCGCTCACAGCGGCCAGAAAGCCTAGCACTATGATATTGGCTACTACTGCCCGGCCCATCTCTCGCGCCAGGCGTGCAGCTGGTATGGCCAGGGGTTTGGGATTCTTGGAGGGGTCAAGGGTTACCAGGTCAGGGTCTATGATAACCAGGGTTTCTTCAGGGAGATTATGCCCGTATTTGTTGTAAGCCTCCTGAGCCAGGATGACGACCACTTGTGGGCATATTACGTAGGGGTAGTCTATAGGTTCCCGAGAGATCACTACTTCTGCAGTGCAGGCCCCGCCTCGAGCCTCCGGCCCGTAGCTCTGGGTCAAGGTGGCAAAGCCCTTATCGTAGATAGACGCGGCTTTGCCCAAGATCGCCCCAGACAGAACAACACCCTGTCCACCAAATCCCGCTATTCGTATCTCTCTCCTGATTTCCTTCTTCTTGTTCATGACAACACTATTCACAACGCTATTCTTGCTATGTTTCGCTGCTTCCCAAGAAGCTATCGCTTCTTCTGAGCCTTATTGAGCACCTTTGTGCAGTAGTCCCAGAAAGTAGGGCGGTTCACATCTACAAACTTGCCCACCACAATAGGGCCACTAAGGCCGATGTCTGCCTCCCTGGGGTCCGCGCCGTTTCGGACCACACACCTTTCCTGGTACGAGCGCAGTTCAACTATCCCCTGGCCCATCTTATTCATCCGCCCGTACAGCGTGGGACATGGTGCCAGCACCTCGATGAAGCTGAATCCGGGCTTGACCAGGGCCTCAGCAATGGATCTTTCCATCTGGCGCAGGTGTATTACCGTCCAGCGGGCAACATAGGTGGCGCCGCTGGCTGACATAAGGTAGGGGAGATTGAACGGTGGGTCGAAATTGCCGTAGGGGGAGGTAGAACTGCGGGCGTCCAGCGGGGTCGTCGGGCCTAATTGCCCCCCAGTCATGCCGTAGTTGAAGTTGTTGATGCAAATAACTGTCATGTCGATGTTGCGGCGAGCAGAGTGGATGAGGTGATTGCCTCCAATGGCTACCAGATCGCCGTCGCCCGAAAAGACCACCACTTTCAGCTCGGGGTTGCCTAACTTCAAGCCCGTGGCGAAGGGGAGAGCCCTCCCGTGGGTGGTGTGAAAAGAGTCCAATCTGACATATCCTGCCACCCTACCAGTACAGCCTATCCCCGAAACTACGGCTATCTTGTCCGCATCCAGCTTGGCGCGGTTGATAGCCTTTACAAAGCATGACACTGCCGATCCAATGCCGCAGCCGGCACACCAGATGTGGGGCATCCGCTCCATCCTGAGGTAGGCGTCAATGGGGTTCCTATCCACTGTTACCACGTCTGTCACTGCGTTGCCTTCCTGATTGCCTCTAGGATGGTCCCCGGGCGATGTACGCCGCCCCCCATATGAGGCAGAAGTAGTGTTTTAGCCATACCACCAGCACACCGCTCTACCTCCAGAACAATCTGCCCGTAGTTTATCTCAGGAACCACAAAGACCTTCACCTGCCGTGCTAGTTCTCTGATGCGATCTTCAGCAAAAGGCCAGATCGTTATCATCCGCAGCAGGCCGGCCCGTATGCCCTCATCCCGGGCCTGCTGCACCGCACTGCGGGCAACCCGGGCAGTGATTCCATAAGCGCACACTACAACATCTGCATCCTGCGTCTCAACCTCCTCCAATCGTATGATATCGTTTCTATTGACCCTGATCTTATCCACCAGTCGTCGCACCAGCCGATCCTGTGCCTCGGCGGTCATCGCAGGGTAACCCCTCTCGTCATGAGTTAGTCCAGTAACATGGAAACGGTATCCCTCACCAGCTATGGCCATGGCGGGTACAAGATCGCTGTCAGTCTCGTAAGGCAAATACTGTCCAGGTGGCACTGTGGGCCGACGTCGCTCTATCAGTTCCTGCGGTGCTATCTGCCGCATTACCACCTTCTCACTCATATGACCCACAGCCTCATCAGCCATGATCAGCACGGGAACACGGTATTTCTCCGAAAGGTTAAAGGCCGTGATAGTCAAATCGAACATCTCTTGAGGAGAACTGGGAACAACGGCGATGAGTTCATAAACTCCGTGCGAGCCCCATTTGGCCTGCATCATATCGCCCTGTCCTACCAGTGTCGGCAGGCCGGTGGATGGCCCAGCTCGCTGCACATCAACCACTACGCAAGGAGTCTCCAGCATCACTCCCAGACCGATGTTCTCCATCATTAGACTGAATCCGGGACCGGAGGTAGAGGTCATCGCCTTCACCCCTGCCCAGGATGCTCCGAGCACAGCGTTCATGGAGGCCAGCTCATCCTCCATCTGAATATAGATGCCTCCGATTTGAGGGAGCCGCAGGCTCATTCTCTCGGCCACCTCGGTGGCTGGTGTTATTGGATAGCCAGCAAAAAAGCGACAGCCCGCGCTTATACCCCCTTCAGCGCAGGCCTCATCACCATTCATGAAAAACTCGCCTTCGAGGATGCCGTCATCAGACATAGGCGATTTGCATTACTCCTCTCCGCTCGTTGGGGTCAGGAAGATGGCGAAATCCGGGCAAATGGCCTCGCATAGCCCGCAGCCTACGCACTTGCTCGTATCCGCTGCTCGGGGTAGCAAATACCCTTTGGTGTTTGTCTCCTGGCTCATGTCTAGGGCCCCCGTCGGGCAGAACTTCACACAGTATTCGCAGCCCTTGCATCGGTCCTTATCAATGATAATCTTGGGTGGCCTGATAGCCTTTTCCGCTTGGTCAAAGGGCTTTCTCCACAACTTCATTCAGACTGACCTCTAAATTGTTTGGGAATTTGGGGTGGTATTGCCTGTGCGAAGGCTTGCGTGGCTATACCTGATTGTGTTTGCCATTGACCCGCCTGCACGGCCGGTTCTTGTACCCTGCACCTAGTCGCATAGCTACAAACGACAGTATAATGGATTTATGTTTTCTTCGCAAACTGACCCTGGACATGGCAGCTTTCCTAACTTTCCCGGAGATCCAGTATCTCGTAATCGAGATTTGCACCCGTCACCTGCGTCAGCAGTTGTGGCGCGTCTGCTTCAGTGCAGACTATCGCAAAGGACAGTCCAGAGCGCGCTGCCTCGATAGCCGCCTCGGCTACCCCATAGAGATAGCGAGGTTCAATGCCTATGCGTCGCAGAGCTGTGATGGCTTCGATGCCTATGGCGCCCAGCGATTCTTTCCTGCTAACTACTTCCTTTTCCAGCCTGTCGAGATCAACTCTCCCAGAACCGCCTCTCTGAATTCCGGGAACCCTGAGGATCGTTATCTTCCCAATCGCCAGTTCGACTATGCCTTCTATATTAGATACGCCTACATCCTCACCCTTCTTGGCGGCGGTAACTGCTTTCCCCTTTGCTTGTTTCCCAGTTTCTTCAGTGGCGTAGAGTATGCCATCCCTCATTTCCAATCCTACTGCTTGACCTTGGGCAAGGTCATGGCCTGCCACCGCAGTGCACACAGTGATATTATTTATCGCCTTTCCTACGAAAGTGGAATAGTCTCGCAGGTCTCTGAAGGTCCTTATAACCCAGTCGGTGCCCTCCTTGGTCACCCTATACCTGGACCGCCCATCTGTCGCTAGCCAGCCCTCCTTTATCAGCTCTTTGATATACTCCGAGATTGCCTGCGAGGTCACATCCAGTTTCCTGGCGATATCCCTCTGCTGCAGGTTAGGCTGGTTTGCCGCCACTTCGACCAGTATCTGGAACTTAGTGGCTAGATTCTTGTTTCGTAATATTTGAACCACTGACGGAGATACCTTTCCCAGGGATTGAAATCCCAAACTCAGTGCCCTAGGTTACCCCAGCCTTTGGGGTGGTATGCTTTGCCCTTATCGTCGTGCCCCACTCCGCATCCTTATCTTCAATTGTACGTCCAACCTTAAAGGTTGACAAATGATAGGGCGTGGACTTCTACAATGGTATCAGTCAAAGCAATTCAGCTATAATCTACTGGGGATTCCAGTGGTGTGATAGGAGATTAGAGAGCTGATGCCTGTTGAGCAGCCAGAAATCAGAATGATGAAGGTCAGCGGATATTTGCCAAAGCTATCATTTATGGAATGGAGTTTGCATGGTGAACGGATTCGAATCTCTCGATCGCATATTCAGCCCAAAGTCGGTCGCTATTGTTGGCATTTCCACCTCTGGCGGGGGAGTATCTAATACCGGCCAATTATTTCTGGATATACTGCTAGAGCATAGATTCAAGGGCAAAATTTATCCGATCAATCCCAGAGGCGGCGAGATATCAGGTTTCAAGGTCTATCCGAATATCAAGGATATACCGGAGCCTGTTGACTATGTTATCTCGTGCATACCGGCAGCTCACATTCTCCAACTGATCAAGGATTGTGCGCAGAACGGCGTGAAGGCAATCTGCGTTTTCACCGCGGGCTTCTCTGAAACGGGACGTACAGAGGACAGAGAGTTAGAAAGGGAAATCGGCCGTTTAGCCAAAGAGACTGAGATGCGCATCATAGGCCCCAACTGCATGGGCCTGTACCAACCGGAGGCCGGGGTATCTTTCGCCGCCGAATTCCCTAAGGAGAGCGGGCACGTAGGACTGATCTGCCAGAGTGGTGGAAACACCATATATACGGTGCGGGCTGCGGCTGAGAGAGGCATCCGGTTCAGCAAGGTGATATCCTACGGCAATGCCTGTGATGTCAACGAAAGCGAGTTGCTGGAGTACTTTGCTCAGGACGACGAAACCAGTGTGGTTGCGGCGTATATTGAAGGTATCAGGGATGGCCGTCGTTTTTCACGAGCGCTGAGGGACTTGTGCGCCGTAAAGCCAGTGGTGATCTTGAAAGGTGGTTATACCGACGCTGGCAAGGGTGCTGTTGCCTCCCACACCGGCTCGCTGGCGGGATCCGATGAGACGTGGGACAGCCTCCTGGAGCAGGTCGGGGCAATTCGTGTTCATACCATGGATGAAATGGTTGATGTGCTGGTGACGCTCCAGTTCATGCCTGTTCCGCAAGGGAGAAGAATGGCCGTATATGGTGTCGGGGGAGGAGCAACTGTTCTGGCCACCGATGATTGCGCTGCGGCTGGCTTTTCGCTGCCCCCATTACCCGAGGAGATCAAGGAAGAGTTGAGGGAGAAAGTGAGGCACGCTTTCGGCAGTGACGTTGGCACGATCCTGAGGAACCCTCTTGATTTTCCACCGATTGCCTCCAGCGATGATGTGTACTCCAGCGTCCTCAGAAGGATACTAGGTTGGGACGGGACAGACCTGCTGCTATGCCACATACCTCTTCGTGGCATTATGCTCACCCTGCCCCTGGCCTGTGCTATCTTCGATTCCCAGGTGAGGAATGTATTCACGGTCGCCCGCGAGTCAAACAAGCCAGTGGCGATGGTGGTACACTGTCTTTCGTCAGCGGAGAGCCGTCAGGCGGCTTCCAGGTATGTGGCACAGTGTTCAGAAGCAGGACTACCCGTTTACTATTCCGTTGCCAGCGCTGCCAAAGCCATCGACCGTGTGATCAGATACGAAGGGTTTAGGCACAGCCTCGGCTCGACCACGTGCTGCCAATAGCTCGCATGATCTTCTGACTCGACCTTGCAATAGGCCACGAGTTCGGAGGACAGCCCCAGTTCGATCATCCTTGCCCGAGGGCGATATTCTCTTTGGCTAACCACAGGGAAGAACGGGAAGTATCCATAAAGTGCTGTTCGTCCTCGCGGATTTGCTTCCAGGCCTGCTGCCCCTCTCGTGTGGACATAGACCTTTCCAAGTCCCGGCGATCCTTCCACCAAAGCTGGCTGATGCCGTCGAACGGCTCCATGGTGCCTCTCATCGCTTGCATTACCTCGTTCAGCGGGTCATCAATCCTGTGACTCTGCACGTAGCGCACCACGCCCAGGGCAGCAGCGTGCTGCCGCAGCAGAGGGCCGTGAGTCTCCCACCAGTAACCCTGGCATTCTTCCAGAGACTGGCCGGGAAGCCGGCAGAAAGAGTGCACCAGCGTTATAGCAGGGCTGTCAACCGTGGCCACTATTCTCTTGCGGTCTCCACCGATGATCACCTGCTCCGTGGCCAGGCACTGTGAAGAGCGAGCTACGTCGATAAAACGCCCTTCATCCTCCTTGAAGACTTGGTCAGCAAGTTGAGCCTCTTCCCTGGAGCTCGTGGCGATGAAGTCCTCGTAGTCTTTCCAATACATGGAGGCCATGCCGTCGTAAGGTTCTGCGGCGCCGTGCGCAACCCGCAGCGCCTCATTGAGAGGATCATCAATCCTATAAGCCTGCACACAACGCTGCATGCCCAGGGTCGCCGCATGTTGCCGAACGAGCGAGGCATGATTTCCCCAACCGTATTGGCGGAACTCTTCCTGAGATAACTGCGGAAGGCGCTTGAAAACAAAGGCTATCTTGATCACGGAATCGCCTCCTTTACATAAGCACAGCCGGTTGCTGAATTCTAATTGTCGGGCTACAGTCTCGCGGGATTTCCTGTTCCCTTGATGAAAGCCTGACGGCCCTTTTCATGCCTCCAGCAATTATAAGTTTTGCGCTCCGCTTCTACAAACGCATCCTACCCATCTGCTTCCCGATCATGGTTTGTGGCTTCGACTCCATTTCGAGTCCGACTGCCCTCCTGCTGGAGTGGATGACGAGAGGCGATTGCTTTGGCCTCTTATCAGAGAACAGGTGGAAACACAAAGCAGCAAAGCGCTTATTACGATGGGGATCAGGCCTATGCTACTCAGACGGAGTTTACAATACTAATACGAGAAGGCAAAGGAGCACGGACGTCCTCGCAATTAGTCGGACTCGGGAAAAGTGTGAGACTCTGGCGCTACTGCGTCAACAATAGCAGAGCGCAGTTTCTCGTCTGTTCTTGCGATGTTTCTCAGAAGGAAATACTACAAGGGATTGCCTCTCTTTCCCTTGGGAGGATATCGAGTAGCTAAAGCTCTGTGAAACAAGTGCGGATGGACAGATGCGGTAAGGAGAAGATGTCCACGGGTCAACCAGCGTTTCTTAGTCGGCTGCGCGTCGGATGATATACTAGTGGTCTCAAAATAAAATGGTCTCATTTCTAACGCGAGCTGAAGCAAAGCAGTGTATCAGACTATTATGACACCACTAGTATGAGCCCAAAATAAGGCGACAAGCTGAGGGTAATTACGTATTTTCTGTCGTAACTAGAGCCATGAATCCTTGCCCGACAGCCTCAAATGCTCTGCCGGGCCATCGCTTGGCCTATTTGATCAAGCGCTGCTTCTTCACCGTCTCGATCACGCGCTTGGCGCTCTCGGCGCATCCAGACGTGCCGCCGATGCCAGGTGAGCATACGGCATCACCGACGTTGAATAAGTTCTTCACCGGAGTCTCTCTGGGCATATTGTAGGCTGGCCCGAGCCAGGTCCGGCCCTCCGGCAGGTCGTGATCAATATTGCGGATCTCCATCTTCAGGATGCGCCCGCCCTTCTTCTTCCAGTCGGGGAAGACCGTGTCGATATCCTTCATACACTGCCGCTCTTCCTCTTCAGGGTCAATGGGGAAGAGGGTAGAGGGTGGTGTAGCGCAGGCCCAGGTCAGATGTTGCCCCTTTGGTGCTAACGCTGGGCAGGAGTTGGTCAGCGGAATGGCGTCCGTAATTCTTCTCGCATTCGCCACCAGCATGGCACCAGTCTCTCCACCAGCCATGCAAAGCGGCTGCTCGCTGGCAATATGAATGATGGTGATCGGGGCAGGCCTCATCTTCACCCTCATGTCAGCCAGATAATCTTCGGTGAAGTTCTCTTCCCCGCAAAGCTGCACTGTCTCCCTGATGCCGATGTTGCTGATTGCCGCCTTGCAGGGTATCTCGACTTCCTTGCCATCTTTCTCCACGATCACAGTGGTGGCCATCCCTTTGTTCACCATGATCTTCTTCACCGAGCAGTTGGTCCACACATCTCCCTTGGCCTTAACCACGTCGGCCAGCTTCTTCATGTTGGCCAGGTTGCCGTAGGTGGAGAGATCAACATCATTGAATCCCTTCTGTGTGGCCATGAAATGGAAGAAATTGTACACCGGTATCTCATAGGAGTGCGCCATTAGCATGCCAACGGAGATAGCATCAAAGATGCCGTGGACATCTTCATTGTCCGTGTAGCGCAGCAGCCATTCCTTGATCGTGGTAGACCCTAGCTTTTCAGGGTTTGAGACGGCGCTGTGGATGCTCGTCATGATCTTCTGGGTGGCAATCTCCTTTACGATGTTACCCATAAGCTTGGCCTTATTGGCCGCTATCCTGTTGCAGATCTCAAACAAGGCATTCATGCGGTGTTGAAGGGGCAGCTTATACTCCTCACCCTTCAACCAGTAGAAGACTTCCAGACAAGGGGTGCGATCGAACTCCACCCCCACCTCTTTGCATACCTTCGGCACCCATCCCGATTGATGAATGAACGGTGCCCCGGTCATTATCTTAAATCCTTCGACGTCCTCCGTGGAGAATCTGCCGCCAATCATCGGCCTCTTCTCCACCACCAGCGCCCGATATCCTTCCTTAACCGCCAGAGCGCCCGCGCACATGCCACCCATACCCCCACCAACAACCACTACATCATACTTCTGCTCACTCATTCTCAAACCTCCCCTTTCTGTGATATCCGGCGTCTCGAGTTTAGCCGTGTGTCTATCAGGGTGAATCTGTGTATCTTCTGCAAATGTGCCTGCTCAGATCAAGCACCCGCTGTTTCATTCCATAACAGCTCCGCCGTCAACAGCTATGGTCTGACCTGTGATGTATGACGCGCAGTCAGAGGCGAAGAACGCTACCATGCAGGCTATGTCCCGTGGCGTCCCCGTCCTCCGTATTGGGAGTCCCTTCACCTGCTTCTCCATAAACTCAGGGCTGAACACTTGGCGGGCTTTCTCCCCGTACCAGAAGCTGCCCTGGCCAACGTCCTCTGGCTTCTCTGGCATGGTCCACCCCGGAAGAACGCAGTTGACAGTGACGTTATACCGCCCCAGTTGCCTGGCTAACGACTTGGTCAGCCCGATTACGGCCGCTTTGCTCGCCGCATAGATGGGATTCCTGGCACTCCCACTCCGCGCCACGTCGGAGCCGATATTGATAATACGGCCATAATTCTGGTCCATCATGTGCCTGGACACTGACTTGCAGGTGTGGATCACCGACCAGTAATTGACCTTTATCTCCTTTTCAATCTCCTCGTAAGGCTTATCAACAAGAGATGGGCCCTCGTTTCCACCTCCGACGTTGTTCACCAGGATGTCTATGCGACCAAAGGCCTCCAGCGTCTTCTTGACCATGTTCTCCACGGACTCCCTCTCCACGACCTCCGTCCTTATGGGAAGAGCACGCCCACCCAGTGCATTCGCGTCCTCTGCTGTCTTATGCGCCTGCTTCTCATCGCGATAGGTTATAACTACATTGGCCCGTTCCTTGGCTAACGCCAGAACTATACCGCGACCAATATTTGAACTGCCTCCTGTAACGATCGCCGTTTTGCCCGTAAGGCCTAAGTCCACTCTTATCCTCCTTTCAGTAGCCGCGGGGATTCATGCTGGGGAACGAAATCAATACCGCCTCTCAGTTTCTTGCCAACTATTGACGGATGACTGTTTTCGCGCAGTCTCCAAGATCATAGGCTTGTCTTCTGTCCCTGTCGCTGGATATGTCCAATCAGGCAGTCTTCAACCTGACTCTCTGTAGAAGGCTAGTGCTTCGTAACATGAGACCCTTCGCTACGCTCAGGGTGACAGCGTGCGTAGGTGTCATTCTGATCCGCCGCAGGCGGAGAAGAATCTCGGTTATTACATGGTGCTACTCCTTCAACTGAAAGATCCACTCACAGGCAATCTCGTCCTTGCTCTTCCGGGGAGGCAACTTGAGAGGTACTGCCTCAAACCGTGGATTAAGCGCATACACTTCGATCATTTTCTTCTCTAGCACATGACAGAGCGGCGGTACCCTCTCCGGCCAGTTCCTTTCCAGCCCCTCTAGTGCTACGCATCTCTTGTAAATCACATGGACCTTGTTGGGATTTATGATTTCAAACTCACCTTCGAACAGCCCGGCATTCTTTCCTTTCATTATGTTGTCCAGAGGTAGCTGCAGGCACTTCATGCACTCAAGAAGGGTAGCTGGTTTCCCTTCGTCGTTCAACTTGACATTCCCCAATCTGGCGTATCTCGGATTGACCTTCGTCCCCATGGCTACCCAGGCCGCCAGTTCACATTCGTTGGCGGCATCGAAGCCCCATCTACTCCTTACCTCGTCATACCACTTCCCACTCAGCGTAATCCAGGCATATTGCCAGATACCCATCAGCTTCAAGAGGAACTCCTTGGACATATCCTCGAACGTTAGGTTGGGATTGAAGGGCCCGCTCAAGTCATCCAGTTCCTTCTTCCCCTTGGATCTGATCTCTTTCTCTAAGGCAGCCACCAGGTCAGGACGCTGTTTCTTGAGTTCGTCTAGAGTCAGTTTCTCCAATGACATGGTATCTTGAACCTCCTTCCTGAAATATCAGTGCAAGCCCCCGTACTTGCGCCGTTCGTGCCTGTCACTCAGCCATTGTTAGCAGGATACCAGCCTCTCGCCGGATGCGGGAGCAGAAAACGCCAAGACACCCCAGCGGGCCTGCCCTCAGCTTTGACTCGCATCTCTAACTCTATCACCCGGTGTTGCCACAGTCAATAAGGATCGGAATAAATCTGGTAAGTCTATATCGTGTCTATATATACGGCAGATGCTTCGGGTTTATTGGGTGGCATGGTCTTCGCGTTCTCTCAAGAACGGACAAGCCATGCTCTCTATCTCACGGCTATCTACCCCGTAGTAGCGCAGGATATGCCTGACAAATTCCAGGCTGGCCTCAATGGCTGGCTCTACTATTTCAGATATCTCCTGACGTTGTAGGAGCTTGGTCACCGTTTCCCTGGGCGACACAGCTATTATGTCAATGTTGCGGTTGACTTGTCTGGCGTAGGAGGCTGCTGTCACCTCTGCTCCGGCGTCAGGACAGGTGAGCGCCAGCACTCGTGCCTGGCTTATGTGAGCCATAGATAGAATCTGAGGATTGCCAGCATCACCATAAATGCACGGTATCCCTTCTGCTTGCAACTCCGAAATAATTCGTGGGTTGATCTCCACAACGACATAGGGAATGTTGTATCTCTGCAGAATGCTGGCTAGATTGCTTCCAGTACGCCCATGCCCACAGACGATCACATGGTTGGAAAATGTTTCCTTCAAAGCTATCACTGTGTCATCTTTGCCCCGCCGCGCCGTTATGGCCAGACGCGCTGGGGTAAGGAGCCTGTCATATCCTAAGTCGGTAAGTTTGAAAACTGCGGGGCTGACCAGTAGGGTTACAATGGCCGCAGATAGGGCCAGCGAATACAGGCTCCCGGACATTATCCCGATTTGTAAGCCTGCCGCGGCTAGTATAAAGGCGAACTCGCCTACTTGTGCTAAGCCGGCCCCGACAAAAAGGGTTGTTCTCAGACTGTAGCCAGAGAACCAGGTGATGGCGGAAGAGACGAGGAACTTGCTACCCAGCATGAGCACAGCCACCAGAATCACGATGTTCCAGTTGTCGGCCATAAATCTGGGGCTGCTTAGCATACCCAGCGAGATAAAGAACAGGGCAACAAAAGCATCTCTGAAGGGAATGATATCTCCCAGTGCCTGGTGAGCGAAGTGGGAACGGCTGACCAGCATTCCCGCGGCAAAGGCGCCAAAAGCTGCTGAAACCCCAAAGTAGGACGTTCCATAGGCAGCACCCAGACATATTGCCAGTATGGTGATGCGAAACAGCTCTCGCGATTGCACACCAGCCGTTTCCCTCAGCAAGCGGGGGATTATCCATAATCCGACTACTGCTACTGCGCCCAGGGCGAGCATCGCTTTTCCCAGAGCTAATCCCAAAGACTGAGCCAGGCCGCTGGTGTCCTCCGCTAAGGCTGGCAAAATGACCATGAGCGGTAGTACAGACAGGTCCTGAACCAGCGAGATTCCAAACATAATCCTGCCATGAGGAGTATTGACTTCTCGCCGCTCGGCGAGGATTTTGAGTATAACAGTGGTGCTGCTGTGAGCGACAAGCAGAGAGAAGAAAGCGGCGGCTAATACAGGCCAATCGAAGATCGCCCTTATTATGACAAAGCACAGCCCCACCGTCAACGCCATCTGACCTATTCCACCCAGCACCCAAATGGGGCCCACCCTCTTCAAATCGACAACAGAGAATTCCATGCCAATGGTGAAAAGTAGGAGAACCACGCCCACGCTGGCCATAGTCTCAACCATATCTATATCGTCTACCAAGCCAAGGGCGTTCGGGCCGATAAGGATTCCAGCTAGAATGTAGCCGAGCAGCATAGGGACCTTCAGACGGTACGCAATCAGACCGCCTGCTAAAGCAGCACCCATCACTATGACGAAATCAGCCATGAAAAGGCTCCAAACAGATTCTATCCGCGACTATGGCTATTGTGGGAGCATAGGGCACTCCCGGTGTCAGCGTTAAGTTAGGCTGCGGGGCAGGATTACGAGTCCTGCTCCCCGTGATAGCTGCTGCGCAGGAGACGGGGGCACGGTGAACCTGCCTTCATCATGATTGCGCCGTTCTCCTTTGCTACCAGCACAAGAAAAGTGTAGCATGGATAGCATTCGAGGAGAAATCTAGCAAGCAGAGCCTCTTCGCAGGCTCGTGTGAAGGACAAAGTGCTGGGAATGGGATGCCGGTCCCAACGTGGCACTCAACCGGGACTGAATCTGTGTCCCCGTTAGCTTATGCGTGGTATAATGTCCTTGAAGATTCTGGCTTGTTCATTCCAACCAGCATGTTCAGGAAAACGAACTTGTTGAGAGGGGAGGGCACAGATGGCAAGAATAGAAGGCTTCAAATTTGGCTCCATCGTCATCGACGGCAAGAAGTTTGGCCGCGATGTCCTGATGTTCCCTGACGGAACTGTCAAACAGCGGAAGGGCGGATTCTGGAAATTCGGTAGCCACGTCATCAAGAAGGCAGAGATAGAGGAGCTAGTGAAGGGCGGCCCCGAGGTAATTGTGGTGGGCAGGGGAACAAGCTCGAGGGTCAAGCTAGCCCCTGATGCCGATCTTCCTGCCAAAGAGGCAAAGGTAGAATTGGTGATGCTTTCCTCGGGGGAGGCTGTGGAGAGATTCAACCGGCTGGCTGGTGAGGGCAAACGGACATCAGCGCTCATCCACATAACATGTTAGCTTGGTTGTGTCGATCATTAATATGACCTTCCGGTGGAGAGATGCCCCGCCTGCGGCTGTGAGGAAATAGGTGCAGATCACGGTTTACGACGGAGCCGATACGATTGGCGGCAACAAGATTCTGCTGGAAGATGGCGGCGTTAACCTCTTCTTCGACTTTGGCATAAACTTCCACCTGCGTAACAGATACTTTGAGGAATATCTGGTGCCGCGCTCCCGACGGGGGCTTCTGGACATGTTCCACACGGGGTTGTTGCCAGCCCTTCGGGGTATCTACAGGCCAGACCTGGAGCTTCCAGACATTGACCTGTGGGCTAGAGCTCGTGTCTCTTACCCTATTCGGAAAATAGAGTTGCATGGAGTCCTGTTATCTCACGCACACCTCGACCACAGTGGGCATATTTCTTTCCTCCGCCAGGATATCCCTGTATTGACCAGCCTATGTACTGCTTACATTGCCAAAGCCATCCAGGATACGTCAAGGGCAGATTTTGAGAAAGAGGTGTGCTACCTGATACCCAAGGTGGAAGATCAGGGCTTGCTCCAATCAGGTCACTACAGGTCGTTTCCAGCGGAGCAACGACTCTTCGGAGTTTGCGCCTGTGACCCCCCAGCCCAGGGAAGCAAGTTCTGGCACGGCCTCCCTGGCAGCCGAGGGATTGTCTCGCGCAGCTTGTGCCGTACGGACGCTATTGGCAGCCTGCGAGTTATGGCCTTCCCCGTGGATCACTCGATATTCGGTGCCACTGCCTTTGCTGTGGAAACCAGCCTGGGCTGGGTAGTTTATACCGGCGACTTGAGAATGCACGGTAAACGAGGCTCGCTTACCAGGGCATTTGCCGAGTCAGCCAGAGCTCTCAATCCGGTTGTCCTCATCTGTGAGGGGACTCACGTTGATGCGAAAGTGACTACTGACGAAGGCACAGTACATGCCAGAGCACTGGAGGTTGTGCGCCAGTGCCGCAGCCTGGTGATAGCGGACTTCGGCCCCCGAAATCTGGAGCGACTGCTCACCTTCCGTGATATAGCCCGTGACTGCAACCGGAGGCTGGTGGTTACAGCTAAGGACATCTATCTGCTGGAAGCTGCCTCGCTAGCTACAGACCTTGTCATTTCGCCGGTGCAGGACGAAGTCATACTCCTCTACCAGGAGCCGAAGCGACTGGAGAAATGGGAAGAGCAGGTGTATGCCAGATACGGGGGAAGGTGCGTTGGGCCGCGGGAACTCAAGAAGAACGCGGCGGATTACATCTTGTGTTTCAGCTTCTGGGACGCCAACGAGCTTATCGAAGTTGACCCTGAACCCGGAACAGTCTACATCTACTCCTCAAGCGAGGCCTTTGACGAGGAACAGAGATTTGACATTAGGAGGCTGAAGAACTGGCTTGAGTTGTTTCAGATGCGGCCTGTGGGCATCCCCGATGTTGATACCGGGAAAGTGCCTGAGGCGGAGAAAGGATTTCATGCTTCGGGCCATATCACCGGCCCTGATCTCCTGGAACTCATTCGCACTGTCGATCCGCAGTTTGTCATCCCGGTGCATACGGAGAACACGGAGTTCTTCAGAAGAAATATCGAGCCACGAAAGCTACGTGTTGCTACAAGGGGAAACCCTCTCTCGTTCCGAACCGAGAGGTGAGGTGGGGTAAGGTGCCTTTCCTCGCCCCCGGCCCTTTGGCTTCATGACAGAGATACCCACGGGCTTTGCCCGTGGGTATCTAGTATTTAATGTCAGTAACTTCTACTCTGTCTGCCCCCTAGTCACCAGGCGCAGCCAGGGAGATGCCAGCGCGAACAGCCTGGATTGTAGCCGCCGGTGCGGTGAATATCGCTAGAAATTTTACGATATCGGTTAGATCGTCTCCTAGGCCATACATAACCTTATTAAGAGGATCAAAAACCCCGGAACTACCTATCAACACGAGGGCGATGGCGGCTATCAGGTAGGGCATGACCTCCCGGGCGGTAATGTTCATGAAACCGACGAAGATTCCCATGATGGCCAGGGCGCCAATGATGCCCGTGTTGTCAGGCCAGGTATGTCCGCCGATGATAGCCAGGATATAGCCAACGACAAAAGATACGGCTCCGGCTATGCTAAGCATTCGGCGAAGACCCCATCCTGTTGCTGGTTTTGCTTGTGCCATATTTTTACCTCCTGCACATGAATATTTCACTGCTGTATAGTATCATTCTCCTTCGTGGATGTCAAGGTCGCGAAGCTGATGCCTTCCTCGGAACTGTAACGTAGAGAAGCTCACTGATGCAAAAGAAGGGGGTTATAACCCCCTTCTTTTGCATCTAGAATAGCTTTGGAAAGATACCTACTCCCCAGCTTTTCTTTTGGCCCAAGGCAACCACGCACTAAAGGGGCGCAGGCCACTCCCTGTTGCGACAAGAAGCCTGCCTGTCCCAGTAAGCACTCCCTAAAACGGGGCTAGTCTCCCGGTTTGGCTGTGGCAATAACCGCCTTGATGGCAACGATAATTAATGCCGGGGCCATGAGCAAGCCGAAACAGTCGACTATGCCGACCACGTTTTCCGCCAGCCCTTGAGATACTCTGAAAACCGGGTGGAAGGCCTCTGAATGACCCCAGATGGCCAGGACAATCAAGGCCACAGTGGCCGCTAGCACCACAGGAGCTTCCTTGGCGGTGATGTTGAGAAGGCCGATGATGACGCCAGCGAGCAGCAGAAGAATGACCACCCCATCGTTAGTTGGTGCAGCTTTGCCTCCCCAAACGCCGCCAAAGATAGCCATGACTATGCCGACCAGGAAAGCGACTTTGCCAACCAGTGCCAGAAAACTTGCCATTCCTTACCTCCTTTTGTTCCGTTCCGCTACCTTGATTGGCTTTCCTATCCTGGTTTTGTATAGTACCATCCTGTTTCTCATCTGTCAAGACCGCGGGGGAGAGAGGGCACGATTTCAGACATTCTCCATAGATGGTTCATCTCTCGATAAAGTCCTTCACCATGTTGTCGTAGCATCACATCATCTCGCCATAGCCCATTTGCACCATTTGCTACCTCCCATTTTGATGGAGTTCTGCCTGGCTTCTCATCACTAGGCCAGGGCGCAACACGTGCTATCGTCGAATTTAGACCCTATGGAACGTGAACATGTCTAAGACTGTTCCCGTTCATTCCACGTTGTGCAGCCAGTCACCGAGCCTTACCAGACTCTCTGTCCGGGCGTCAAACTTGTATAGCACGAAGTCATCCACCAACCACCGCTTGGTTTCACTGAAGCTCCACTGGGGGTAGCCTTCCCACGATGACCCTGATGTCTCGTAATTCACGGCCGCATCGTAATATGCCTGACCATCGAAGTTCTCGGCCCCCACCTCTGCCACTGCGTTCGTCAAAATATCGAACATGGCAACTATCTGGACAACCACACCGACATAACCCGAACCCTCGGCAATTATGTCATCCGCCTGGCCAGAGCGGTATTTTTGAAGGAGTTCCTCAGCCAACTCCACCAGCGGAAACGGTTCTTTCCATAGAGGAGCGGGGTTTGTAGACAGCGTCCCATCAAGGCCTTGCCAGCCTATCATGTCCAACAGAAAACCTAGATAGGCAGGTGCACTACACGAATCAACGACCGTTGCGGTGTACCCCTTGTCTCGGTATGCCTTGAGGAAATAAGCGAGTGGCGTGCCGAAGCAAGCCACATAATCGCAGTCTTTTAGCTTATCTGCCACACCCCTCATGGCCGTCTCGCCCATGGGAGACAGAAAAGAGCCGACCCACTCAAACTTATCAGAATGAGCCTGGCAATATTCCTTCACCGCTTTCTCGACATCTCTAGTGTAGGCATCACTCCAGCCGGCGAGGCCAAGCTTAGGAATTCTTCCGGCATAATCCCAGTGGTTTTCACTGACCCACTTCAGGGTGACCTTGAAGCCCCAAGAAGCAGGACAATTGAAACAAAATACCCATCCCGGAGGCTCTATCTGAGCCGTGGTCGCACTCATGTTGGTCACCACGATCTTGTCCCTCTCTGCAAAGGGCTTCAGTATCTCTCCACTGTTGCCGTAAACAGTGACAACTAGCTTTGCCCCACGGCTTCTGACCCAGTCATAGCCAGGCACCTCCCGGGAAGGGTCATAGTGAGTATCCCAACTGACCAGTTTGAGTTTCACGCCAGGGATGAGTTCTTTTTCGTTGTAGTACCTGATTACATCCTCCAGCGCATAATGGATAGTTGTCACCGCGGGTGACGCTGGGCCTGTAAAGTCGGTGATTTCTCCGATAGTGATGGTGATCTTCTTGCTTCCCCCGTTGTCACCACCACAACCCCAGCCAAGGGTAGTGACCAGAGCCAACGCCAAGAGTGAGGCTATCGCGGTTTTCCAAGTGTTCTTCACCTCTTGTACTCCCTTTCTGCTCCGAGAGCCGGCACACCGTGACCTTGTTCCCCGTAGCCCCTGCGTGCGACACCTTCACGCTCAGCCTTGAGGCTCCCCGCTTCTCATTTCCTCTTTATACTAAACTCCCACTGGCAGGCAATCTCGTCCGGACTTTGCCTGGGAGGTGTCTTCAATGGCCGTATCTGGATTGACGGATTAACAACCGCGGCATATTTCTTCATGGCCTCAAGCTCTAGCCATTGACACACATCAGGTATCTTCTCGGGGTTTTCCTGCTCCAAACGGGTCAGCGCCGGGCATTCGTAGACGGTAAGCACACCATGATCGCCGGTTTTGAGATCCCATTCGTACTTGTATACGTCCTGAGCGAACGATGGTACGAACTGGATAGTCTTCGCATATGCAGCAACGTCGTTTCCTTTAATGTTCAGTGCTTCCATGGTCCACCTCATCTCAGGATCGCCTATTTGACACCAGTTATCGGCCGAGACCTTGAAAGCTTCATCCTCGCCTAATTTCTCGCTGATCTTCGTATACCAATACCAATCCAGGAGCAAGATTTGTTGACAGTACACCTTTAGCAGTTTGGCCAGGACTTCTTTAGACAAGTCCTCGTATCTAATATTGGGCCTGAATTCCCCACTATAGTCTTTCAGTTCTTTCACCCCGGATCTCCTTTCTGGGTTATCATTGTTCGAGATTCCATCAACGAGGCACCTGGGGGCTACTGCTCCCCGCTCGAGACGGGGACAGTAGCCCTGCAGAGCTCCACCAGTCAGGACATCAGAAAATGCTTAAGAATGCCTAAGGATAACGCCCACCCTCTATCTGCGCCTGCCTCTGAGTTCTGGGCAAACTCGTCGGGGCCGGACCTCTTCCGAGGCCTGTCCTTTCCTTCGCCTGTTCCCAGGCCTCGATCATGTCCGCAAACCTGAGCGGGTTGTAGATATCCTCTTCGTACTTCCACTTCCCATGCCCCGCGTACTTCAGGAGGTGAATGTTTGCCTCCTGGTGAATACTACCGTCTCCCGGATCTGTCATCCGATTCCAGACATAGGCGACCACCCAACCCCTGTCCTCATCAATTATGTACCATTCCACAGGGTAGTACTTCATCTCAGTCGTCGGGTACGTGCCCATTGCCGAGAGAATCCACTTTCTGACAGCCTCACGGCCGCCAAAGGTGCCGTAGAAATGCTCGACGTAGGTGCAATCCTCTGTAAAAAGGTCTGCCCAGAGGTCGAAATTCCCCGAACGGAAAGCCTCCAAGGACACCCTCTGGTACTCCTCGTAGGCTTCTTCCAGTTCCTGCCTGCTCCATCTGCCCATGACGTCTCCTTTCTGTGAAATTATTGCACTCTGCGGTGCTCATTCGACTTCACTCCCGTTGTCTGAGATTTTCCAACTCAACTCTCAAGGTGCTTGTTGACCTGGGAAGAGGATGTTGGTGTCATGACTTGACCACGGCAGAAGTTCCCAAGCCTAGCTTTCCCATTACGCTCCGCGCATTATCAGTCAGGGCCTTCCCCATAGCTTGCGCGGTGATTCCGTAACATCCCAATCTGGTCTATGCTGAGACCAGCAGATCTGCGCGCCGTGCATCGATTCTGGAAGTGAGTAGTTCTGCATCCCAGCGATGTACGGTATCGGCTCATCACTGATAAACGTTACTCCCTTTTTCAGCAGTGCTGCCATCGTCTGTCTTACGTCGGCAACTTCGAAGTTGATGAGAGATATCCCTTCGCCTTTGGTCTTGAGGAACTCAGCAACAGGGCTGTCTTCTTGGTCTGACCCTATGAGGCTGAGCGCGATATCCCGTATAGGAAAGATAGCCACCTTAACCCCAGGAACGGGAACATCTTCAGCCTTCATAAAGATAGGTTTGACATCTAAGACATCGGAATACTTCTTGACTGCCGCATCAAAGTCCTTCACAGTTATGCATACCTCACAAAGCCTGGTAATCATTTCAGCCACCTTTCTATGATTTTCCCTGTCCGTCATTTCGCCCGAAGCCACTGCAAGTGTTCAGTCGGGCCGACACTCTGAATGTGCCTCACAGACTTGACACTGTCGTAGCCTGAACCTAGTTGAGACACCTTGTCCAGCATCCCTGCGCGCGCAGGGTTTTGCAGTCTAGTTGGGCACCTCTCATTGCTCAACTACGAGCCAGTCATTACGGTATAGTGGACACAATGTAAACAGATTATTCCCATTTGAAGTCGCAGTCCGAGGAGTCAGACTTACTAACGGTCCTATAATAGTCTGTATGGTCCGTATGCCAGAAACTGCTTGTACTGTTATGCAGCGAGACCATCTTATTACGAGACGACTAGTAAAGGAAATATCATCAATCTTTCCGGTTCACTCAGAGCCTCTTCTTGTTGTCTTGTCCCCTTGCTAGTCTGTTATTAGGGGTAACCAGCCACTAAGGTTCACCAGGTCCTTGGCCTCGGCGCTGAATTCAGATATGATGACGTCATTTACCAGGTACCGTTTGGTTTCGGTGAATTCCCACTGTGGGTACTCCTCCCACAGTGTTCCCGACGTCTTATAGGTTATGGCTGCATCATAGAAGGCTTGACCGCTGAAGTTCTCTGGCCCCACCGCTTCTATGGCATTGGCCAAAATCTGGAAGGTGTTAAGCAGATTATGGACCCCGCCCACGTAAGCTAGACCGGCATAAATTACGTCCTCAGCTTGCTGGGGGCGGTATCGCTGAAGTAACTCCCTGGCCAGATCGGTGATAGGCGTCTTATCACTCCAGAAGGGAGCCGAGTTGGAGGTCAAGGTGCCATCGAGCGCTCCATAGCCCAGCATGTCTACCAGGAAGCCCCGGTAAGAAGCCGCACCGGCACTCGGGTCTATGAACGTGGCGTTGTACCCTTTTTCCTGAAATCTCTTCATGAAAGAGCCCATGGGATAACCCATAACGCAGATGTAGTCGCAGCCTTTCAGCGCATCTACTTCATGACCCCACATCATTGTACCGAAGGGCACGATGTAACTGCCTACAAAATCCACCTGGCCCGGATTGTCCTGTACATACTCTTCGATAGCTTTTTTGATGGCCAGGATCTGGGGCTCGCTCCAACCGGCGAGCCCGAACTTGAAGACTCTTCCCTCTTGGGCATAGTTCCAGTGTTCTTCTGAAATCCACTTCAGGAGGGTCTTGAGATGCATATCTGCAGAGTTGGACATGTTAAACACCCACCCCGGTGGGTGGAGGGTATCCCTGTGCGTGCTCAGGGCCACGATCGGCATTCGGTCTCTGTCTGCATAAGGCTTCAACATCACCCCGCTTTGGGGAATTATCACAACGATTACCTTCGCGCCCTTTCCCTTTGCCCAGTCATAGCCAAGTACTTCTCTGGAAGGATCATATCTATTGTCCCAGGCCACCATTTTCAGCCTCACTCCCGGTATCAGCCCTTCGTCGTTGTAATAGCTGATCATATCCTGAAGGCAGTAATGAAGCGTGATTACCGCTGGCGAGCCCGGCCCGGTGAGATCCGTGATCTCTCCTATTGTGATAGTCACCACCCCTGGCTCATCTCTCTCACCACAACTCAAGGAAAGTGGTATCAACAGAACCAGGATCAAAAGAAAAACAACAGAGATCTTGCACTTGTAGTTCATTTCAGCCACCTCCTTTGGATTGAACACTTCAGAATGTTCAACCAGATTATACCACATCAAGTCCAACCCAGATCGTGAATCTCCCACAGCATCACCGTAATAACGACAAAAAAGGGAGGTCTTTAGTTTGAAAATCCACTGCTCTCACGCTCGGTAGTGCTGGTGTGAAAAGGATCAGGATGGCATTAGTACTGGCCGTCTCATAATAAGAAGGTCTCGCTGCATAACACTACAAGCAGTCTCTGGCATACGGACTATACAGACTATTATAAGACCGTTAGTAATCAATCCCGTGACAAACATAGATACTTCTGGGAGACTCTACTCGCGTGTGATCGATGGCGCCGCTGGTGGAGCAACGGCATTGGCAGTAGTGCCTTGCCCGCACTTGAAGGGCTAAGGGCTCCAGCCGATGCGAGGTTAGGCGATCAACAAAAGGGCAAGGCAGATGTTGCCGGATGCATCCTACCCCCTAACCCCAAGGGAGTGGGGGTAGGGTGACGGAGTGGCGACAATCACCAGCTAATAGTGAAAGTCCCGTCACTGGTGTCAGTGATAGCGGCATTGCTAATACTGGTAACGCGCACCCTGTAATCACTGCCCAGGGTCTGGCTGGGGAGTATCGCCCAGCGATAAGAACCACTGCCGCCACTTCCTATGGATGTGATAGATATAATCACTCTGTTGACCACCCCACCCTTAAGCAGTTCAATCTTCACGTAAGCCCCGGGATTTCCGGTGTAACTCCATGTTATGGTCTGGTAGGTGCTAGCCTGCCAGGTCTCACCGCCATTGGGTGAAGTGACCGTTATGGTTGGGGGTGGGGCTCCGGCAATGGTAAAGTAGTTATTGCTGGTATCAGTGATAGTGGCATTGCTGGTGCTGGTAATGCGTACCTGGTAATCACTGCCGCTGATCTGGGTAGAAGGTATCAGCCAGCTATGAGAACCACTGCCACCACTGCCTATCAATCTGCTGGAGATGATCACGCTATTGACCACTCCAGCTTTAAGCAGGTCAATCTTCACGTAGGCCCCGGGATTTCCGGTGTAGGTCCAGGTGATGGTCTGGTAGGTGCTAGCCTGCCAGGTCTCACCGCCATTGGGTGAAGTGACCGTTATGGTTGGGGGCGGGGCTCCAGCAATGGTAAAGTAGTTATCGCTGGTATCAGTGATAGTGGCATTGCTGGTGCTGGTAATGCGTACCTGGTAATCACTGCCACTGGTCTGGGTAGAAGGTATCAGCCAGCTATGAGAACCACTGCCACCACTGCCTATCAATCTGCTTGAGATGATCACGCTGTTGACCACTCCAGCTTTAAGCAGGTCAATCTTCACGTAGGCCCCAGGATTTCCGGTGTAGGTCCAGGTAATGGTCTGGTAGGTGCTCGCCTTCCAGGTCTCACCGCCATTGGGTGAAGTGACCGTTATGGTTGGGGGTGGGGCTCCGGCAATGGTAAAGTAGTTATTGCTGGTATCAGTGATAGCAGTATTGCTGGTGCTGGTAATGCGTACCTGGTAATCACTGCCGCTGATCTGGGTAGAAGGTATCAGCCAGCTATAAGAACCACTGCCACCACTGCCTATCAATCTGCTTGAGATGATCACGCTGTTGACCACTCCAGCTTTAAGCAGGTCAATCTTCACGTAGGCCCCGGGATTTCCGGTGTAGGTCCAGGTGATGGTCTGGTAGGTGCCAGCCTGCCAGGTCTCACTGCCGTTGGGTGAAGTGACTGTTATGGTTGGGGGTGGGGCTCCGGCAATGGTAAAGTAGTTATTGCTGGTATCAGTGATAGTGGCATTGCTGGTGCTGGTA